>DASWSO010000562.1:0-4993 GCA_036402635.1 Xanthobacteraceae bacterium | reverse complement strand
CTCAACATTACAACAGTATCGGCGACAATTATCCCGCATGACTTAGCGCGAATTCAAATCGTTTGTGCGAAACATGGTCCTACTGGGGCGACAGGGGGCCATAATGAAAATAAACACGAAAAGACTACTTGCTGTTTGCTGTGTCGCGATCTGGGGTATCGCGGGCAGCGATCCGGCAATGCCGGGAGAGCGCGCATTGTTCGTTTCCACCGGTGAAACCGCGCGGCCCCCGGTCGGCTGGGTCGAGTTCTGCGCTGAGAACCCGCGCGAGTGCGAAGTGCGCGCGCTCTCCAGCCGGGATGCCGCGCTCACCAGCAAGTCGTGGAAGGAGCTGGTGCGGGTCAACCGCTCGGTCAACGAGCGGATCATCCCGATGACCGATTTCGACCATTACGGGGTGGTCGAGAAGTGGACGTTTCCGGACGACGGCTACGGCGATTGCGAGGACTACGTGCTGCTGAAGCAGCGGATGCTGATGGACGCCGGGTGGCCGCGGCAGGCGCTGCTCATCACCGTGGTGCGCGACCAGAAGGGCGAAGGCCACGCGGTCCTCACGGTGAAGACCGACAAAGGGGAATTCATTCTCGACAACCAGTATCCCGACATCCTGCTGTGGTCGGAAACGAGCTACCGGTTTGTCAAACGCCAGTCGCAGCGCGACCCCAATAACTGGGTTTCGCTGGGCGATGCGCGGCCGGCTTACGCCACCAGCGCGACCTCGCGCTGAACTGAAACGAGCTAGCGGGCCCGGTCAGTCCCTGCCCCTCCCCGTCCCCGACCGGGACCGTCGCGGCCGGCCTTCCCCAAGGCCGGCCGCACCTTTTTGACGATCAGCTGATGCGGCGCAGCCCCTTGGCGAAGCGCTGCCAGTTGGCCACGTAGTGGTCCGACGTATGGCCGATGCGCGTCGCGCCCGCCTCATCCAGCGTCCGCACCACCCGCGCCGGCGAGCCGACGATCAGTGAATTGTCGGGGAATTCCTTGCCCTCGGTGACGAGGGCGTTGGCGCCGACGATCGAGTTGCGGCCGATCCGCGCGCCATTGAGCAGGATCGCCCCCATGCCGATCAGGCTGTTCTCCGCCACGGTGCAGCCGTGCAGCACCACATTGTGGCCGATGGTGCAGCGCGGCCCGATGACCAGCGGGTACCCCGGATCGGTGTGGAACGTGCAGCTCTCCTGCACGTTCGAGCGCTCCCCGACCTCGATCCATTCGTTGTCGCCACGTAACACGCTGCCGAACCAGACGCTGGCGTCGAGCTTCAGGCGCACGCGCCCGATCACGACCGCCGTCTCGGCGATGAAGTAGCGGCCTTCTGCGGGGAGATCGGGCGCCTGTCCGTCCAGTTCGTAGATCGCCATTGCGGATCCTTAGCTGCGGGTGAGTTGCGCGCCCTAAATGCCATGGCGATCGGCGCCTTGGCGAGGCGTCAAACCAGCCGCGCCACCAGTTCGGCCCAGCCGGCGGCCACCAGGGTACCGGACATCAGGCTCCAGAACCCGGCGATCGCGGTCGCGACGGCGACCAAGCCGGCCGAGCGCTGCTCGATGCGGCTTCCGCGCATCGCATTGCGCATGATGATGAAGGGAGCGGCCAGAGCCAGCAGCGGCACGGCCGCCAGCGCCGCCGCACGGGCCCGGTGGGTCAGCAGCCAGAAGCTCAGCGGGCGCGCGGTCGCCGCCTGATAGCCGCTGGCGAGCCCGCCCGCGACCGCGAAGCCGATCGCCAGCGTCAACAGCGACTGCAGCGTCTCGCCGGCCATGCGGTCGACCTCCCGGGGCGACTTTCGCGTCTCCAGGGCCGCCGCGCCAGCACATGCTTAAGAGACGGTTAACGCCGCCGTGGCTTTGATCGCAACGGCAGCGTCACCGCGCCTCGGCTGGAACTCACATGAAGACCAAGCATCCTCTCGCCGGCACCGAGGGCGTCCGCCGCCGCGGCACCGCCGGCGTCGTGCTCGCGCTCCTGCTCGCCGGCTGCACCAGCGCGGCTGCGCTCGGCTCCGTCGGCTTCCTGCTGTGGCCGCGCTGGCCCGGAGCCGTGGAGGCCGGCATCCCGGCGCTGCCGATCAGCGTCGGCAACGTCCTGTTCAACGTCCCGCCGGCGGCGATCCGCGTGCCGGTGCAGCGGCGCGCCGGCCCGCAGCCGCGCCTCGACCTCGCCTTCCTGTGGCCGGAGCTGACGCCCCCGCACCCCGACGCCAGGCCGGCGCTCACCGAGGATCCGAAGCCGGCGAGCCAGCTGTTCTTGAGCATCGCTGCGCCGCAAGGCGCCTTGCCGCTGGAAGAGCGGCTGCGCACGATCTACCCGCGCTACACGGCGGCGGCTTTCGACGGCCCGGAGGGGTTGATCGGGGTGGCGTTCCGCGAGGGCACGCCATACCAGGGCGAGGACTTGTTCTACGACGCCGAGAACCCCGAGCATTTCCTCGTGCGCTGCACCCGGGCCAGCGGCCCGACCGACGGCACCTGCCTGCTCGAGCGGCATGTCGGCGAGGCCGAGCTGACGCTGCGGTTCCCGCGCGACTGGCTCGCCGACTGGCAGAAGCTCGGCCCCGACATCGACCGGCTGATCGGCGGCCTGCGCCCCGCCGGCTGAGGCGCGCCCGACGCCAGGCCCGAGCCGCGCGCCGGCTGCTTACGGCTCCAGGTCCGTTTCCAGGATCGCCATCTGGAAATTATAGGACTTGTCGTCGTCCTCATCGTCGGCAAACAGCACGCCGATGAATTCCTCGCCGATATAGACCTCAGCGGAATCGTCCTTCTTCGGACGCGGCACCACCCGGACCTTCGGGTTGGCGAACAATTTCTTCAGGTAGGTATCGAGCTTCTTGATCTCGGTGACGTCCAACGGTCTCTCTCCTGGTCAAATCCGGTGCTAGGCCTAGCCTGCCCGGGACCCGGGCGCCACCCCCGGTCAGAGCCGCAAGTCGTGCAGCAGCTGGTCCATGGTGCGGGCCGGCTCGGCGCAGCCGGCCTCGCCGACCACCCGCGCCGGAACCCCCGCGACGGTCGTGCCGGGGGGAACCGGCTGCAACACCACCGAGCCGGCAGCGATGCGGGCGCAGCACCCGACCTCGATATTGCCGAGGATTTTTGCGCCGGCGCCGATCAACACGCCGCGGCGGATCTTGGGATGGCGGTCGCCGTCTTCCTTCCCGGTGCCGCCCAGCGTGACGTCCTGGAGGATCGAGACGTCGTCGTCGATCACCGCGGTCTCACCGACGACGAGGCCGGTGGCGTGGTCGAGGAAGATGCCGCGCCCGATCGGCACCGCCGGGTTGATGTCGCACTGGAACACGGCCGAGGCGCGGCTCTGCAGGTAATAGGCGAAGTCGCGGCGGCCCTTGCCCCGCAGCCAGTGCGCCAACCGGTGCGTCTGGATGGCGTGGAAGCCTTTGAAATACAGCACCGGCTCGATGTAGCGGTCGGCCGCCGGGTCGCGATCGACGACCGCCACGATGTCGGCGCGGAACGCCGGGCCAAGCGTCTGGTCGTCACCGAGCGCGTCCGTGTAGGCCTTGCGGATCAGCTCGCCGGAGACGTCCGGATGATTGAGCCGCTCGGCGATGCGGTGCACCACCGCCTCTTCGAGCGTGTCGTGATGCAGGATGGAGGTGTAGATGAAGCTCGCGAGTTCGGGCTCGCGCCGTACCACGTCCTCGGCTTCGCGCCGGATACGCGCCCAGACCGGATCGACGGTGTCGATCGCGTTGCGCAGCTTGGTTTGCTGATGCATGGGGTGCCTCCCGCCTTCGACAGCTTTGTACCACAGAAGCGGCCCGCGGTGATGCCGGGCAGCCATGCGGCTCGTGGATTGAGTTAAGGACGCTGCTCCAGGAAGGCCAGGACCCCCTGCTTGTAGGCGCGATCGCCCACCGCCAGCATGTGGTCGCGGTTCGGGATTTCCAGCACTTCCGCACCCGGTATGAGCGCCGCCAGCGCATGCGGATCGCCTGCCACCGTATCCTTGGTGCCGACCGCGACCAGCACCGGCACCTTTATCGACGCGGCCTGCTCGCGCGTCAGCGTCTGCCGCGAGCCGCGGATGCAGGCGGCCAGCGCACGCAGGTCGGCTTTGGTCTGCTCCGCGAAAGCGCGAAACATTCGTCCTTGCGGATCGGTCACTTGCTCGAGGCTCGGCGCCTCCAGCGCGTCGGCGATCTCCTGCGGCAGCCCGACGCCGTCGACCAGATGGATGCCGAGGCCGCCGAGCACGGCCGAGCGCACGCGCTCGGCATGCTCGACCGCCAGAAAGGCGGTGATGCGGGCGCCCATCGAGTAGCCCATCACGTCGGCGCGCGGCAGCCGCAAATGATCGAGCAGCGCGCGCGCATCATCGGCCATCTTCGAGGTGTGGTACGCGGCCGGATCGTACAGCTTGCTCGATTGCCCGTGGCCGCGGTTGTCGATCGCGACGGCGCGGCGTCCCGCGCGCGTGAGCGTCGACACCCAGCCGGGATGCACCCAGTTCACCTCCTTGTTGGAGGCGAAGCCGTGGATCAGCAGGACCGGATCGCCCTCCCCTTCATCCAGGTAGGCGAGCTCTACCGGCCCGTTGTGGAAGGTCGGCATGCGATCGCCCTAAGCTGCGGCCGGTACAACATTTGCCGCCCGCCGGCGCTTGCGCGCATCAATGACGCGCTGCGCCGCGCGGTCGGCCAGCCGTTTCAACGCGGCGACCAAGCCGAACAAGGAGAACAACGCCCAGAACATCCCGGACGCGAGCTGGAACAACCCGAGACCAAGTGCGATCGCGCCGCGGCCGAGCAGTTTCAGCACCGCCCGGGTCTTGCCGCCCTTGGCGGCGGCGAGGCGCGCCAGCTTCTCGACGTCCTTGGTGCCTTCGGCGAGCCGCAAGCCGTCGAGCGCCGCCCGGGTGCCGGCCTTGCCCTGGAGCTTGCCGACATCGCCGGCCATGCGGACGAGGTCGTGCACCTTGTCGAGCTTCACGGCGGCGCGCACGCCGCGCACCGCGACCGCCGGCTGCAGCC
>DASWSO010000561.1:0-2504 GCA_036402635.1 Xanthobacteraceae bacterium | reverse complement strand
CGCTGCAGCCGGCCGAGGTGGTGAAGGTCGTGCTCGATGAGGAATCCGAGCGGATCGAGGTCGTGGTGCCCGACGATCAGCTCTCGCTGGCGATCGGCCGGCGCGGCCAGAATGTCCGACTTGCCTCGCAGCTCACCGGCTGGGACATCGACATCCTGACCGAGGCCGAGGAATCCGAGCGCAGGCAGAAGGAATTCGTCGAGCGCACCGAGCTGTTCATGGCCGCGCTGGACGTCGACGAGGTGGTCGGCCAGCTGCTTGCCTCCGAAGGCTTCCGCAACGTCGAGGAGCTGGCTTACGTCGAGCCCACCGAACTCGCCTCCATCCAGGGCTTCGACGAGGAGACCGGGCAGGAAATCCAGAACCGCGCCCGCGACTACCTCGCCCGGATCGAGGCCGAGCAGGAGGCGCGCCGCACCGAGCTCGGCGTCCAGGACGAACTGAAGGAGATCGAGGGGGTCACGACCCCGATGCTCGTCGCCTTCGGCGAGAACGAGATCAAGAACGTCGAGGACCTGGCCGGCTGCGCGACCGACGATCTCGTCGGTTACACCGAGGGCAGGGGCCCGGACGCGGTGCGCACCGCCGGAATTCTGGACGGGTTCGACGTCTCGAAGGCTGATGCCGAGGCGATGATCAAGGCGGCCCGCGTCAAGGCGGGCTGGATCGAGCCGCCGGCCGAAGCCGACGAGACCGAAACGGAAGCCGAAGATGCCGAGACCGAGGCCCAGCCGAGCTGAGCTGGGCCGCCTTGGCGGTCACGGACGAGGGAGCCTGATGCCGCGCCATGAGCCCGAGAGGACCTGCATCGTCACGCGCGAGGTTCGCTCGCCGGACGAGATGATCCGCTTCGTGCTCGGGCCGGACGGCAGCGTCGTTCCCGACCTGCGGCGCAAGCTGCCGGGCCGTGGCGTCTGGGTTTCGGCTAACGCCGCCATGGTGGGCGAGGCGGTGCGCCGGAAACTGTTCCCGCGCGCCTTCAAGACGGAGGCCCGCGCCTCCGCGACGCTGGCCGATGACGTCGATCTCGCGCTGCGGGCGGATTTGCGCGGCTCCATCGCGCTTGCCAACAAGGCGGGCGCGGTCACGACCGGGTTCACCAAGGTCGAAGCTGCGATCGGCAAAGGCGCCTTGGCTGCCCTGATCCATGCGCTGGACGCAGCTCCGGATGGACGCAGAAAGCTCGCGGCGGCATTGCGAAAGCAATTCGGGGTAACAATATCCGCAATACCCATCATCGATGTGCTCTCCGGCGACGAATTGGACATGGCCTTAGGCCGGGTCCATGTGATACACGCTGCGCTTCTCCCAGGCGCCGGAAGCGAAGGTTGTCTTGCGCGCTGGCGCCGGCTGCGTGCGTATCGCGGCGATGAGGGTGAAACCGGGCCTCTGTCCGAAACTGATGCCGAAGGCGGCATGGGTGCGGATTTGGGCACGGTCGAGCGGGCGAGCGGGACAAGCGCCGAGCGGCAGGATCTGAGTGAATGAGTGATACGAAGACCCCGGGCGACAAGACGTTGCACGTCTCCTCTGCGAAGACGTTGACGTTGAAGCGGCCCGTTGAGCAGAACACGGTGCGCCAAAGCTTCTCCCACGGCCGTTCGAAGTCGGTTGTGGTCGAGACGGTGAAGCGCCGTGCGCCGGGTGCACCCCCGGTCAAGGAGGCGGCATCTCCCGCCCCGACGACGAGCGCGCCGCGTTCGCCGGTTAATATTGCGCCTGTAAGCCCGCCCCGGCCGCCGCTCGCAGGCGGCAAGCCTCCCGTGATCGTCAGCAAGGCACCGGCCCCCGCGCCTACGCCGGCTCCGGCTCCTGCCGTCGAGCCGCCGGCTGCCGCGCCCGAACCGGCAGCACCCGCCCCTCAGGCGGCAGCTCCCGCCGCGGCAGCGCCTGCACCCCAGGCCGCCGCACCCGAGGCTGCGGCCCCGGCCCAGAACGCGGCACCTGCACAGCCCGCCGCCGCTGCCCCGCGCTCGACCCCCGCTGCTGCGCCTCGCGCGACGGCGGCGACGAGCCGGCCGGCCTCGCAGCCCTCCGCCCGCCCGAACGGCGGCGCCGGGCGCACCGGCGCGCCCGCTCAGGCGCGCGGCCCGGCCGAGCGTGGGGCGGCCAAGCCGTCCTCGCGTCAGACGGGCGTCGTGCTGCGCACCCTTACCGAGCAGGAGCGCGATGCGCGCCTGCACGCGCTCTCCGACGCCAAGCGGCGCGAGGAGCATGATCGCCGTCTGGCCGAGGAGGCTTCGGCCCGCCGGGCCGAGCGCGAAGCGCGCGAAGACCAGGAGCGGGAGGCCGCCGAAGCGCGCAAGCGCGAGGAAGACGAGCGCCGCCGCCAGGAGGACGACCGCAAGCGTCGCGCCGAGGACGAGGCCCGCCGCCGGCTTGGCGATGCCGGCCCGAGTTCATCCAGCACGACGGCGCGTGATGGCGCCGCCGGCACGCGCCGGCCGCCGGTCCTGACGACCCCCGGCGCGGTCCGGGCGCGTCCCGCCGGCACGCCGGCCGAG
>DASWSO010000560.1:0-3176 GCA_036402635.1 Xanthobacteraceae bacterium | reverse complement strand
CGGCCAGATCACGCTTAGCGGCACCGGGCGCGAGCTGTTGGCGCGGCCGGAGGTGCGCTCGGCCTACCTGGAAGGCGGACGGCATTGATCGCGCTGCGCGCCCTCGCGGCGTATGGATTGCGGGCTGCGGCCTTCGGCCGTGCCCGGAATGACGGGTGAGAGAGCTGATGGACCTCGCATCGCTGCTCTACCAGGAGGACAGCTTCGGCGTGTTCCTGCTGGTCACCGTCTTCCTCGGCGGCGGCGCCGCCTGGCTCACCGGGCGCGCCATCGCCGGCACCTGGAGGCCGTGGTGGCAGGTGCCGCTCTACGTGCTGGTGCTGGGCGCAATCGTCCGCTTCTTTCACTACGCGCTGTTCGAAGGCACGCTGTTGGCGCCGCACTATTACGTCGTCGACACCGCGGTCTGCATGGTGTTCGGCCTGTGGGGCTACCGCGCCACCCGCGCCTACCAGATGCGCACCCAGTACGCCTGGCTGATTGGCAGTCCGGCGCCCAACAAAGCGGCACCGTGACGCGATAACACTCCGGCGACGGAGCCCGATTCCGGGTGACTTTCGCTCCGTTTGCGGCTTCAATCCGGCGCAGGCGGCGGTGACGGGGAATCACGCGTGCGGCGTCGCGCGCCGCGTCAATCGGAGGAGAACTGCATGAAGAAACTCGGAGTGCTCAGCCTCGCGCTCGGCTTCGGCCTCGCTATGGCCGGCACCGCGCAGGCGCAGGTGAAGTTCGGCGTCGCCGGACCCATCACCGGCCCGAACGCCGCGTTCGGCGCCCAGATCAAGAACGGCACCGAGCAGGCGGTGGAAGACATCAACGCGGCCGGTGGCATTCTCGGCCAGAAGATCGCGGCCCCGCTGCCGGTTGGCGATGACGTTTCGGATCCGAAGCAAGGCGTGTCGGTCGCCAACAAGTTCGCCGCCGACGGCGTCAAGTTCGTGATCGGTCCGTTCAATTCCGGCGTCACCATCCCGGCCTCGGAAGTCTACCAGGAGAACGGCACGCTGCTGATCACGCCGGCCGCCACCAACCCGAAGGTCACCGACCGCAAGATGTGGAACGTGTTCCGCACCTGCGGCCGCGACGACCAGCAGGGCGCGGTCGCGGGCGACTACATCGCCAAGACCTACAAGGGCAAGAAGGTGGCGGTCGTGCACGACAAGACCACCTACGGGCAGGGCCTCGCCGACGAGACCCGCAAGGCGATGAACGCCAAGGGCGTGAAGGAAGTGCTCTACGAGGGCGTCAACCTCGGCGAGAAGGACTTCTCCGCGCTGGTCTCGAAGATCAAGGCCTCCGGCGCCGAGCTGGTCTACTGGGGCGGCCTGCACACCGAAGGCGGCCTGATCGTGCGGCAGATGCGCGACCAGGGCATCCGCGCTCCGTTGATGGGCGGCGACGGCATCGCCTCGGAAGAGTTCGCCTCGATCGCCGGCCCCGGCGCCGAAGGCACGCTGATGACCTACGGCCCCGACCCGCGCAAGCGCAAGGAAGCCAAGGACGTGGTGGAGAAGTTCCGCAAGAAGAACTTCGAGCCGGAAGCCTACACGCTCTACAGCTACGCAGCCGTGCAGATCATCAAGCAGGCGGCGGAATCGGCGAAGTCGCTCGACCCCAAGAAGGTGGCGGAGAAGATGCACTCCGGCATGAAATTCTCCACCGTGATCGGCGACATCTCCTACGACAAGAAGGGAGACGTGACGCGGCTCGACTACGTCATGTACCAGTGGAAGAAGGACGCCAGCGGCAAGGTCACCTACGTCGAGATCAGCGGCCCGGCGACCAACTGACGTCGGTTACGGTGTCGTCCCCGCGAACGCAGGGGACCTGGTAATCGGATCGAGATAAAGCCCGCCGTTGCGACGGCGGGCTTTTTCGTTGCGGCGTCTCAGCCGATGCTCTGGAAGACCGGGAACGTCTCCAACAGCCAGTAGCTCGCCTGGTTGATCCAGCCGGAGAGGAAGGCGACGCCGGTGAGCACCAGCGCGGCGCCCATCGCCTTCTCCACCTTGGCGATGTGGCGGCGGAAGCGCGCGAGCAACGCGGCGAACGGCTCCGCCGCGAACGCCGCCGCGACGAACGGGATGCCGAGCCCGGCCGAATAGATCGCCAGCAGCGCCGCGCCCTTGGCGACCGTCGCCTCCGACGCCGCCACCGCCAGGATGGCGCCCAGAATTGGCCCGATGCACGGCGTCCAGCCGAACGCGAAAGCGAGCCCCATCACATAGGCGCCGCCGAGCCCGACCGGCTTCGGGATCGCGGCGCGCTTCTGGCGGTTGAGCAGAGCGAGCCGGGTGAGGCCGAGGAAGTGCAGTCCCATCGCGATGATGACGAGGCCGGCAACGATCGAGAGCGCATGCGAATAGGCCCGCAACAGGCTGCCGATCAGGCTCGCGCTCGCGCCCAGCGCGATGAACACGGTGGAGAAGCCGGCGACGAACAGCAGGGCGGCGAGCACCGTATCGCGGCGCACGCGGCGCGGCGACTCGGCCTCGGCATGGCGCTCCAGCGAGGCGCCGGCGAGATAGACCAGATAGGGCGGCACCAGCGGCAGCACGCAGGGCGACAGGAAGCTGAGGATTCCGGCCGCGAGGGCCCAGAGGATGCTGACGTCGGCGATCATGCGTTCCAAATGCCCCGCCGGCCGGCGCCGGCGCAAGTCACAGCCATTTGACGGAGCCGCGGCGATAGTCTCCGCTGCGCCGCGCCGACGGCCTTCATGGTTCGAGACGCGCAGCGTCGCTGCGCTCTCCTCGCCATGAGGGTCATCTCGAACGGCGAGGCCAGCAAGGTGTTTTGTGTTGCATAACCTGATCACCGACATCGAAGGGGTGCGGGTCGGCCATGCCGATGACGCGACGCTCGCGTCCGGCGTCACCGCGATCGTGTTCGACCAGCCGGCGGTGGCGGCGGTCGACATCCGCGGCGGCGGGCCGGGCACGCGCGAGACCGCGCTGCTGGAGCCCGGCATGACGGTGGAGCGCATCGACGCGATCGCGCTCGCCGGCGGCTCCGCTTTCGGGCTCGATGCGGCAAGCGGCGTGCAGGCCTGGCTGCGCGAGCAGGGCCGCGGCTTCGCGGTGCGCGGCGCGCGCGTGCCGATCGTGCCGGGCGCGATCCTGTTCGACCTGCTCAACGGCGGCGACAAGACCTGGAGCCGCTTCCCGCCCTATCGC
>DASWSO010000559.1:0-5032 GCA_036402635.1 Xanthobacteraceae bacterium | reverse complement strand
GCCGTGGGACACGATCCTGCAATCGAACATCATCGGCTGCTACAATCTGTTCGAGGCGGCGCACCGCGCCGGCGTCGAGCGCGTGGTGTTCGCCTCCTCGAACCATGCGGTCGGCTTCTATCCGCGGCAGCGCAAGATCGGCGTGGACGAGCCGGTGCGGCCGGACTCGCGCTACGGCGTCAGCAAGGCGTTCGGCGAGGCGGTGGGCGCGCTCTACGCCCATAAGCATGGCATGCGGGTGACCTGCATCCGCATTGGCAATTTCGGCGATGCGCCGCTTGACCGCCGGCGGCTGGCGATTTGGCTGCAGCCGGACGACCTCGTTCAGCTCATTCGTATCGGGCTCGAGCACCCGGATTTGCGTTACGAGATTTTCTTCGGCGCCTCCGACAACGAACGCAGCTGGTGGGACAACGAGCCGGCGTTCCGCTACGGCTATCGCCCCACGGCACGCGCCGAAGAGCACCGCGAGATCGCGATGAAAGCCCAGGCCGCGCTCGCGCCCGATCGGGTCGGCGACTGGTACCAGGGCGGAACCTTCTGCAGCGACGAATACGACGGCCCCGACGAACTGGCCCCGGTTTAGATCATCCGGAATGCGCGCGGCTTACGCGATCGTCACGCCGCCGTCCGCCACGATCACCTGGCCGGTGATGAAGCTCGCGGCGGGCGAAGCCAGGAACGCCGCGATCGGGCCGATCTCGTCCGGCTGACCGATGCGCCGCAGCGGCGTGTCGGCATTGCGCTTCGCGAGCCGCTCCGGGTCCTCCCACAGCGCGCGCGCGAAGTCGGTCTGCACCAGCCCGGGCGCGATGCAGTTGATCCGCACGTTCTGTGGTCCCCACTCCACCGCGAGATTGCGGGCGAGCGCGAAGTCCGCGGCTTTCGAAATGCCGTATGCGCCGATCACCGCGGTGCCACGCAGGCCGCCGATCGAGGAGACGATCACCACCGCGCCCCCTCCCCGCTGCGCCATGCCGGGAATCGTCAGGTTGCACAGCCAGATGTTGCTCTTGACGTTGGCGCCCATGATCTTGTCGAACGCTTCGTCGGTGAGCTGCGACATCGGACCGTAAGCCGGATTGACCGCGGCATTGCAGACCAGGATGTCGACTTGGCCCCACTGTTTCACGGTGCCCGCGACCAGCGCCTCCACCTCCGGCTTGCGCGAGACGTTGCACGCAATGGCGATCGCCTCGCCGCCGGCGCTGCGGATCGCCTTGGCGACCTCCTCGCACGCTTCAACCTTGCGGCTCGAGATCACCACCTTGGCGCCGAGCGTGGCCATCGTTTCGGCGATAGATTTTCCGATGCCGCGGCTGGACCCCGTGATGACCGCGACCTTCCCGGTCAAATGGAACGGCGTGGTCACTGCGGCCGCCCCGTGACGTTGCCGGGTTGGCTGTACTTGCCGAACTCGATTTTGGCGACGGCATCGCGGTGCACCTCATCCGGGCCGTCGGCGAGGCGCAGCGCGCGCGAGCGAGCCCAGGCGTAGGCGAGGTGGAAATCCTGCGAGACCCCGCCCGCACCGCACAGCTGGATGGCGCGATCGACCACCTTCTGCGCGACGTTCGGCGCCACCACCTTGATCATGGCGATCTCGGCGCGCGCAGCCTTGTTGCCGACCTCGTCCATCATCTTCGCCGCATGCAGCGTCAGCAGCCGCGCCTGGTCGATCTCCATGCGCGACTCCGCCACCCAATGCCGGGTGACGCCCTGCTCCGCGATGGTGCGCCCGAACGGCGTGCGGGAGAGCGCGCGCCGGCACGCCGTCTCGAGGGCGCGCTCGGCGACGCCGACCGAACGCATGCAGTGATGGATGCGCCCGGGACCGAGCCGGCCTTGCGCGATCTCGAAGCCGCGCCCCTCTCCGAGCAGAATGTTGGAGGCCGGCACCCGCACGTTCTCGAACAGCACCTCCGCATGGCCGTGCGGGGCGTCATCGTAGCCGAACACCGTCAGCGGCCGCAGCACGCGCACGCCCGGCGTCTCCAGCGGCACCAGGATCATCGATTGGCGCGTGTGGCGCGGCGCTTCCGGATTGGTCTGCCCCATGAAGATGATGATCTTGCAGCGCGGATCGAGCGCGCCGGACGACCACCATTTGCGGCCGTTGATGACGTAATCGTCGCCGTCGCGCTTGATCTGCGAGCGAATGTTGGTGGCGTCGGACGAGGCGACGTCTGGCTCGGTCATCGAAAAGCAGGAGCGGATCTCGCCGTTCATCAGCGGCTTGAGCCAGCGCTCCTTCTGCTCCGCGGTGCCGTAGCGCGCGATCGTCTCCATGTTGCCGGTGTCCGGCGCGGAGCAGTTGAACGCTTCCGGACCGATCGGCGAGCGCCCCATGATCTCGCACAGCCCGGCATATTCGAGGTTCGTCAGCGAATCCGGAAATTCGCGCTTGGGCAGAAACATGTTCCACAGTCCCTGCGCGCGCGCCTTCTTCTTCAGCTCCTCCATGATCGGCGGGATCGACCAGCGCGTCGGCAGCTCGTTGAGCTGCCGCTCGTAATGCTCCTCGGCCGGATAGACATGCTCTTCCATGAACGCGGTGACGCGCCGCGCCAAGTCCTGCGCCCGCGGCGTGGTCGGAAACAGCATCAGAACTCCCCTTGTGCCTGCCGGTTGCTCACGCGGCGACCAGCCCGTCGGTTTCGGCGAGGCGCGCCAGATGATGGTCGGCATCGCCGAACAGGAGGTCGATCATGGTCACGCGCTTGAAGTAGTGGCCCACCTTGAACTCCATGGTCATGCCGACGCCGCCGTGCAGCTGGATCGCCTGCTGCCCGATGAATTTTCCGGAGCGGCCGATCTGCACCTTGGCGGCCGCCATGGCCTTGCGGCGCTCGCCGGCATCCGCCTCGTGTGCCATCATGCTGGCGAACATCGCCATCGAGCGCGCCTGTTCCAGCGTGACGAACATGTCCACCGCGCGATGCTGCAGCGCCTGAAAGGCGCCGATCGCCACGCCGAACTGCTTGCGCGTCTTCAGATATTCCACCGTCAGCGCATGCATTGCGTCCATCGCGCCGACCGCCTCGGCGCACAGCGCCGCGACCGCCTGGTCGACCACGCGGTCGATCAGCGGCATGGCGTTTCCCGGCTCGCCGAGCGCCATGGCGCCGTCGACCCGCACGCCATTCAGCGAAACTTCCGCGGCCCGCTGGCCATCCTGGGTCGGGTAGCCGCGCCGCGACACCCCGGGGCTGCGGCCATCCACCAGGAACAAGCCGAGGCCGTCGCGGTCGCGCCGGGCACCGGAAATACGCGCGCTCACCACCAGCCGGTCGGCAGTGTCGCCATGCAGCACGAGGCTCTTCTCGCCGTCGAGGATCCAGCCGGAGCCGTCGCGCTTCGCCGTCGTGAGGACGTCAGCCAGATCGTAGCGCGCCTGCCGCTCGTGGTGCGCGAAGGCGAGCCGCACGCTGCCGTCGGCGATCTTCGGCAGCACCTCCGCCTGCAGCGCGGCGCTGCCGCCCTGCTGCACGAACCCGCCGCCGAGCACCACCGTCGCGAGGTACGGCTCCAGCACCAGCGCCCGCCCGAACGCCTCCATCACGATCATGGTCTCGACTGGCCCGCCGCCGAACCCGCCCTGCTCCTCCGGCAGCAGCAGGCCAAGGAGCCCGAGCTCGGCGTACTGCGCCCACAGCTCGCGGCTCCATCCTTCCGGCGCCGCGGCGAAACGCTTTCGCGACTCGAAGTCGTAGCGCTCGGTCAGCAGCCGCTCGACGCTGTCCTTGATCAGCCGCTGCTCTTCCGAGAGGTCGAAGTCCATTCGTTGTTTCCGATCCGCCGATCAGGTTTCCGTCATGCCCGGCGTTGTGCCGGGCATCCACGTCTTTTCGCCCACGGAAGGAGAAGACGTGGACGGCCGGGACAAGCCCGGCCATGGCGGAGCAACATCACAACCCCAAGATCGCCTTGGCGATGATGTTGCGCTGGATTTCGTTGGAGCCGCCGTAGATCGAGGTCTTGCGCCAGTTGAAGTACATCGGCGCCACCGGGCCTGCATAGTCCGGGCCCACCGGCGGTTCGTTCCAGCCCTCTTCCTGTTCCGGCTGGTACGGCAGCGCATAGGGGCCGACCACCTCCAACAGCAACTCGGTGGTCGCCTGCTGGATCTCCGAGCCCTTCAGCTTGAGGATCGACGACGCCGGATCCGGCTTTCCGCGCTGGCGCTTGGCTTCGTTGGTCACCACGCGCAGCTGCGTCATCTCCAGCGCCTTCAGCTCGATCTCGACCGAGGCGAGCTTCTCGCGGAAGCGCGCATCCTCGATCAGCGGACGGTCGCCCACCATTTCCTTCCCGGCCAACTCGCGGATGCGGCGCAGGCGATGTTTGGAAACGCCGATCCGTGCAATGCCCACCCGCTCGTTGCCGAGCAGGAATTTTGCGTAATCCCACCCCTTGTTCTCCTGCCCAACCAGATTCTCGACCGGCACCCGCACGTCATCAAAAAACACCTCATTGACCTCGTGGCTGCCGTCGATGGTCTGGATCGGCCGCACCATGATGCCGGGGGTCTTCATGTCGATTAGCAGGAACGAGATGCCATCCTGCTTCTTCGCCGCCGGGTCGGTGCGCACGAGACAGAAGATCCAGTCGGCGTGCTGCGCCAGCGTGGTCCAGGTCTTCTGCCCGTTGACCACGTAGTGTTCGCCGTCGCGCTTGGCGCTGGTCTTCAGCGAGGCGAGGTCGGACCCGGCGTTCGGCTCGGAGAAACCCTGGCACCACCAGTCGTCGATATTGCGGATGCGTGGCAGAAACCGCGCCTTCTGCGCGTCGCTGCCGAAGGTGTAGATCACCGGCCCGACCATGTTGACGCCGAACTGCAGCGGCTGCGGCGCCGGCGCCTGCTGCATCTCCTCGAGGAAGATGTACTGCTGCATCGGGCTCCAGCCGGTGCCGCCGTATTCGCGCGGCCAGAACGCCACAGCCCAGCCCTTCTGGTTGAGGATGCGCTGCCAAGTGACGATGTCGTCCTTTTCGAGGTGCCAGCCCTCTACCAGCTTGCGGCGGATTGGTT
>DASWSO010000558.1:0-1756 GCA_036402635.1 Xanthobacteraceae bacterium | reverse complement strand
TGCGGATAGATCACCACCGGCCTCTTGCCCTGGATCTGGAACACCGGCGGCTCCAAGGACGTGATCTGCCCGGTCGGTCCGAACTTCACCCGCCCGTAGAAGGTCTCGGTGTCCATGGCGGCGAGCGCGTCACGTACCTTCTGCGGTTCGATCGAGCCGGCCTGCTCGATGCCGAGCTGCAGGATGGCGCCGGCCGCCGCGGCGGCGGCTTCACCGTAGTCCGGCTCGTTGCCGTACTTCTTGGTCCAGAGCGCGTTGTATTCCTCGGTGGTGCCGAACACGTCCTTGCCCTTGTAGCGCACCGCCGGATGCCACCAGGCGGCGCTCGACAGGTTCTCAGCCAGCGGGCCGAGCGCGTCGATGAACTCCTTGTAAGCCGGCCCGGCGATCATGGTCAGCACCGGCGGCTTCAGGCCGAGATCGGAAATCTGCTTGCGGATCAGGATGAGGTCGTTGGTGTAGCCGGTGGCGAACACCCAATCCGGCCGCGCCGCGCGCATCTGCGTGATGGCGGCGGAATGATCCATGCTGCCGATGGCGTAGCGTTCGAACAGCACGACATCGAGTTGGCGCGCCTTGGCGGATTTCTCCATTTCCTGCGCGATCGCCAGCGGAAACAGATCGTTGCGAGCCAGGATCGCGACCCGCTTCACGGTCTTGTTCTGGGCCGTGACGATGTCGGCGAGCGGGTCGGTCAGCGTCTCGTTGGGCGTGAAAATCCCGAACAGGAACTTGTAGCCCTGATCGTAGACCTGCGCCGAAGACGCGGTCGCCGCCACGGTGGGTATCCCGTATTTCTCGGAAACGCCGCTCGCCGCCTTGGTGGCGCCGGAGCCGAACGGCGAGAACAGGAAGTTGACCTTGTCCTCGGTGATCAGCCGTTCGGCCGCCTGCACGGCGCGCGGCGTGTTGGACGCGTAGTCGACGTAGACGATCTCGACCTTGTAGCTCTTGGCGCCGACCTTGATGCCGCCCTTGGCGTTGGAGGTCTCGGCCCACAGGTCATAGCCGCGCTGCTGCTTCGTGCCTTCCGGCGAAAGCGGTCCGGTCAGTGGCAGCGGCGCCCCGACGCGGATCACGTCCTGCGCGGCGGCCGCGCCTGCGGAGACCGCAAACGCTGCGGCCAGCAGCGGCACGACGGCGCGGCGGGTGAAACGGCTCTCCGGCATGGTGCAACTCTCCTTCGGGCACGGGCGCGTGCCGAAAGTTGTGACCCATGCACCGGAACGTCACAAGCGCAATTTGCCAGCATGCTGCGCGCTTCGGCAGCGTTGCCCGCACAAGTCGCGAGCGCTCAACCTGCGCGCAAGACCGCGTCGACGCTCGTAAGACCCGAGAGGGCGCCGGCCGCGATCGCGAGCGCGGCGCGCAGGCCTTCTGGTGGCGTGCGATTGACCAACGCGCTGAGGGCGAGAGCAAGCGCCGGCAATGCCGGAATAAAGTAGCGGCCCTGCACACCCCACACCTCGGCGGCATTTGCAGGTGTCCAGACCACGTACAGGATGAAGAACACCGCGAGGCTGTAGCCGAGGAAAGTCACCGCCGCGATCGCCCCGAGCCGCAGCCGAGTGGCGGGAGACGCCGGCAAGCGTCCCAGCACGCTCACCGCCAGCGCTGCGCTGAGAACCGGGTAGACCCACAGCTGCAAGGGCGCATCGAACAGGCCGAGCACCCCGATCAACTGGCGCCACAGCTCGCCGGCGGATTTCAGCGTCCCGGCGATCATTGCCGGAAACACCAGCGGGTCGTCCGCCAT
>DASWSO010000557.1:0-1988 GCA_036402635.1 Xanthobacteraceae bacterium | reverse complement strand
GACTACCGCGGCGGCGGCCGCTCGTCGGCGCGCGAGACCGCCGCCCGGGTGGCGGCCGGCGCCATCGCCCGCAAGCTGCTGCCCGGCTTGCGCGTGCGCGGCGCGCTGATCCAGATCGGGCCGCACCGCATCGACCGTGCGCGCTGGGACTGGGACGAGGTCGACCGCAATCCGTTCTTTTGTCCCGATGCGCAGCAAGCCGCGTTCTTCGCCGACTATCTCGACGGCGTGCGCAAGGCCGGCTCGTCGGTCGGCGCCGTGATCGAGGTGGTGGCCGAGCACGTGCCGCCCGGCCTCGGCGCGCCGATCTACGGCAAGCTCGACGCCGACCTCGCCGGCGCGTTGATGAGCATCAATGCGGTCAAAGGCGTGGAGATCGGCGATGGCTTCGCGACCGCGGCGCTTTCCGGCGAGGAGAATGCCGATGAGATGCGCATGCAGAACGACGGCAGCGTTGGTTTCCTCTCCAACCACGCCGGCGGCATTCTCGGCGGCATCTCCACCGGCCAGCCGGTGGTGGCACGCTTCGCGGTCAAGCCGACCTCGTCGATCCTGAGCCCGCGCCGCACCGTCGACCGCTACGGCCGCGATACCGAGATCGTCACCAAGGGCCGCCACGACCCCTGCGTCGGCATCCGCGCCGTCCCGGTGGGCGAGGCGATGGTCGCCTGCGTGATCGGCGACCATTTCCTGCGCCACCGCGCGCAGGTCGGCGAACCGACCGCGTGGCCGTTCCGGCGGCCGGCGGAATGATTATGTGTAGTACAGTGCTGCGTGCATAAACGGAGTTTCCGGTGATCGACGTGAAGAACAATGTGCCGGCGGTGGTCGAGGCGTTCGCGCGCGGCGAACTGATCGTGGTGACCGACGACGACGACCGCGAGAACGAGGGCGACCTGTTCGTCGCCGCCTCGCTGTGCACCCCGGAGAAGATGGCGTTCATCATCCGCCACACCTCCGGCATCGTGTGCGCGCCGCTCGACGAGAGCGACGCCAGGCGGCTACGGCTCGACCCGATGGTCACCACCAACGACGCGCCGCTCGGCACCGCCTTCACGGTGTCGGTCGACTACCGCCACGGCCTCACCACCGGCATCTCGGCCGACGAGCGCACCAACACGGTGCGGGCGCTCGCCAACGGCAATTCCGGCTCGGCGGATTTCGTGCGCCCCGGCCACGTGTTTCCGCTGGTGGCGAAGAGCGGCGGCGTGCTGATGCGCTCCGGCCACACCGAGGCCTGCGTCGATCTCTGCCGGCTCGCCGGCCTGCCGGCGGTCGGCGTCCTCTCGGAACTGATGAACGACGACGGCTCGGTGATGCGCGGTTCGCAGGTGACGGCGTTCGCCGACCAGCACAAGCTCGCCCGCGTCTCGATCGCCGACCTGATCGCGTACCGGCAGGCGCGCGAGAAGCTGGTCGAGCGCGTCAGCGAATTCCCGCTGGTGAGCGAGATCGGCCCGATGCAGGGCTACGCCTACGTGACGCCGTTCGACAAGGTGCACCACATGGCCTTCGTCTACGGCCGCATCGGCGACGGCCGCGCCGTGCCGGCGCGGCTGCATCGCGCCGATGTGGTCGGCGACGTGTTCGGCGGCGCCCGCGTGGTGCGGGCGGCGCTGCAGCGCTTCAAGACGGAGGGCCGCGGCGTCATCATCTATCTGCGCGACGGCACCGCCGGCGTGCCGACCTTCGCGCCGGCGCAGGAGGGGGAATCCGCCTCCGAATCCGCCCGCAACCGGCAATGGCGCGAAGTGGGCCTGGGGGCGCAGATCCTGCGCGACCTCAACATCTCGTCGATCCGGCTGCTCGCCTCCGGCCACTGGACCTATGTGGGCCTCGCCGGCTTCGGCATCGAGATCGCCGCCTCCGAAGGGCTGGAGGGATAGCTCAAGCGCCGGATGGTCTCTGCCATTTGAGACCAGGGAAGCGGGCGTAATCACGGTCCAACGTGATCCACTCGCAGGTCCATTCCATCGCCAGCGCGGCGT
>DASWSO010000556.1:0-6325 GCA_036402635.1 Xanthobacteraceae bacterium | reverse complement strand
GGGTGGCTGGCGAGCCCCGGATAGTAGACGCGGCGCACTTTCGGATGCTTCGACAGCCATTCGGCGATGCGCAGCGCGGAGGCGCATTGCCGCTCCATGCGCAGCGCCAGCGTCTTCAATCCGCGCAGCGCCAAAAAACTGTCGAACGGCCCCGACACCGAGCCGACCGCGTTCTGCAGGAACGCGAGCCGTTCGCGCAAGCTCGCGTTCTCGCCCACCACGACGGTGCCGCCGACCATGTCCGAATGGCCGTTGAGATACTTTGTGGTGGAATGCACCACCACGTCGAAGCCATGCTCGAGCGGCCGCTGGATCCACGGCGTCGCGAAGGTGTTGTCGGCGGCCGCGATGATGCCGCGTCGGCGCGCGAGCTGCGCGACCGCTTCGAGGTCGATCAGCTTGAGCAGCGGATTGCTCGGGCTCTCGATCCAGATCAGGCGGGTCTGCGGACGGATCGCCGCTGCCACCGCGCCAAGATCGGAGAAGTCGACGTAGGTCGTGGTCAGCCCGGCGGAACGCTCGCGCACCTTGCTGAACAGCCGCCGCGTGCCGCCATAGAGGTCGTCGGCCGCGACCACGTGGGCGCCGTGATCGAGCGCCTCCAGCACGGTGGCGGTGGCGGCAAGGCCGGAGGAGAACGCGAACGCCGCGGTGCCGCTTTCGAGATCCGCGATGCAGCGCTCGAACGCCATGCGGGTCGGGTTTTGCGAGCGCGAATATTCGTAGCCCTTGTGAACGCCGGGGCTCTCCTGCACGTAGGTCGAGGTGGCGTAGATCGGCATCATCACGGCGCCGGTCGAGGGATCCGGCGCCTGGCCGGCATGCACGCAGCGGGTCGCGAAGCCGAGGGCGTTGGGGCGGGTCATTGCGGTCCTGTGTCTCTCGATCGAGTGACTGCGTCGATGTCCCGGACGCGGTACAGCGTGCGACGCTGCGCCGCAGAGCCGGGACCATTCCGGCGGCGGTGGGCGCGACGGTCGCGGTTCTGCAGCGCATCACCAGGAGGTGCTGCGCTGCTCCCGGGAAACGTCAGGTGATGAGCGCTACATGATGCGGAAATAGTTGATCAGGTCCATGCGGGTGGCGAGACCGAGGAAGCGTTCGCCGTCCATCACGATCGCCACCAGACCGTTGCGGAACACCGGCACCAGATCGGCGATCGGCGCATTGGCCGAGATGGTCTCCAACCGCGTCACCATGACGTCGCGCACCGGCCGCGCGAAGGTGCCGTTGCCGCCCTGCGCCTGCGTCAGCAGCGCGTCCAGCATGTCGCTCTCGTCGACGATGCCGACGATGCGGTCGTGCTCGACCACGGGCAGCTGCGACACGTCGGCGGTGCGCATGCGCGCGAACGCGGTGCGCACGGTGTCGTCCGGCTGCACCGTCACGGTGGAGCCTTCCGGGTAGCGGTTGATGACGATGTCGCGCGCGGTGCCGGCGGGCTCGCGGCCGGACCAGCCCTCCTGCGCCAGGAACGCGTCGCTGAACACCTTGGTCAGATACTTGGCGCCGGAATCGCAAACCAGCGTGACGACCCGCTTCGGCGCGCTCTGCTCGCGGCAGTAGCGCAGCGCGGCGGCGAGCAGCGTGCCGGAGGAGGAGCCGGCCAGAACGCCCTCGCGCCGCAGCAGTTCGCGCGCCGTCGCGAAGCTCTCCTGGTCGGGGATCGAATAGGCGCGGCGAATGAGCGACAGGTCGGCGTTCTTCGGGATGAAGTCCTCGCCGATGCCTTCCACCGCCCAGCTGCCCGCTTCGGTCATCTTGCCGGTCTCGATATAGGGCGCCAGCACCGAGCCGGCCGGGTCCGCCAGCACCATCTCGGTGTTCGGCGAGGCGCGGCGCAGATAGCGGCCGATGCCGGTGAGCGTGCCGCCGGAGCCGACGCCGACCACCACCGCGTCGACCTTGCCGTCCATCTGCCGCAGGATTTCCGGCCCGGTGGTCTGCTCGTGCGCCAGCGGATTGGCCGGGTTCTCGAACTGGTTGATGTAGATGGCGCCGGGCGTGCGGGCGGTGATCGCCTCCGCCATGTCCTGATAGTAGGCGGCGTGGCCCTTGCCGACATCGGAGCGGGTCAGCACGATCTGAGCGCCCATTGCCTTGGCGTGCAGGATTTTTTCGCGCGCCATCTTGTCCGGCACCACCAGAATGATGCGGTACCCCTTGCGTGCGCCGACCAGGGCGAGCCCGAGCCCGGTGTTGCCGGCGGTCGCCTCCACGATGGTGCCGCCTGCGCGCAAACGGCCGTCGGCTTCCGCCGCCTCGATCATCGCGCGCGCCGGGCGGTCCTTGATGGAGCCCGACGGATTGGCGCTTTCGAGCTTGAGGAAGAGCCGGCACGGCCCGGTATCGAGCCGCGTCACCTCGACGAGCGGGGTTTCACCGATGAGATCGAGAATCGAAGCCATGCCGGATCATACAGGTTCAAGCAGGCGCCGGCTTCAAGAGGCGCCGGCGCATCACATAGCCGCTTGGACGGCGGTCGCGGCACCGCGTCACCGCGCCCGGTATTCGCCGCCGACCAGGTTGTGCGGCGGCTCGATGCCGACTTTCCGCGCGGTCTCGACGATCGAGGCCCACAGGTCGTCTGGAATCGGAATGCCGTTCTTCGTCCGCTCGGCGCGGTTGCGGTCCTCCGGCTCGCCGGGAATGAGGATCTCGCCGCCTTCCTTGATCGGCTTCGACTGGCGTACCCAATCGATGTAGCGCGCCATCTCGCCGGGAAAGACATTGTCCGGGTCGAGCCGCTTCGGGTCGACATAGATCGAGAACATGCCGTTGAAGACGTGCGGCGCGTCGCGGGTCGCGCCGGTGCCGGAGAGCGCGCCGCCAAGCAGCTCGCAGATCAGCGCCAGCCCGGAACCCTTATGGTCGCCGAACGCGCGGATCGCGCCCTTGCCCTTGCGGTAGTCACGATGGCCGACCTGCTCGTAGTCGCCATAGAGCTGGTGCGGGTCGTTGCTGATCTCGCCGTCCGGACCGACCAGGGCGTCGGCCGGCAGCGGCTTGCCGCCCTGGCTCGCCACCAGCACCTTGCCCTCCGCCACCACCGAAGTGGCGAAGTCGAGGATCACCGGGCGCTGGCCCGGGCGCGGGATGCCGACGCAATACGGCGCGGTGGAGAAGCGCCGCTCGACGCCGCCGAACGGCGCCACCAAACAGCTGCCGAAGGCGTTGACGAAATGGATCGAGATCAGCCCGGCCTCGGCCGCCATCTCGGCCCAGTCGCCGACCCGGCCGATGTGCCCGGCATTGCGCAGCGCCACCGCCGCGAGCCCCATCTCCTTGGCCTTGCGGATGCCGATCGCGACCGCCTGCGGCGTGACGGTCTGGCCGTAGCCGGCCTTGCCGTCGACCACCGCCAGCACCGGCGTGTCGATCAGCACCTCGACGGTCCGGTCGCCGTGGATCTGGCCGTCGAGCTTGGACTGCACGTAGCGCGGCACCCGCACCACGCCGTGGCTGTCGTGACCGACCAGGTTGGCGCTGACCAGGTATTTGGAGATGCGCGTGCCCTCCTCGCCCGAGCATCCGGCGCCGACGAAAATGTCGCGCACGAAATCCTGCAGCACATCCGCTTCGATCTTCATGGTCCGCTACTTCCCTGCGCTCGCGTTCTCTCTTTCGTCATGCCCGCGCTTGGTCGCGGCCATCCACGTCTTTTCCGGCTTCGATCTTGTAAAGACGTCGATGGCCGGGACAAGCCCGGCGATGACCGGCCGGAACGATTGGTTCAAGACGTCTTCGCTCCGATGCCGGCCGCGTGGGCGTAGCCGCGGTTCCAGGTCGGGCTGATCACCACCTCGTTCATGCAGACGCTCGCCGGCAATCTGGCGACATAAAGGATCAGCTCCGCCATGTCGGAGGGCTGCAGCATGCGGGCGCGATCCTCGGCCGAAACCGGCACCGGGCGGCGGTCGAGGATCGGGGTGGCGATCTCGGCCGGACACAGCACGGTCGAGCGGATGCCGTGCATGAACTCTTCCATGTTGATGGTATGGCTCATCGCCACCACGCCGTGCTTGGCGGCCACGTAAGCCGGCCCCGACAGCAGCCCCGGCCAGCGCCCGGCCCAGGAGGCGGTGTGGATCAATAGCCCGTCCTTGCGCGGCCGCATCGCGGCGAGCGCGGCGCGCGCGCAGTAGAACGCGCTGGTGAGGTTGGCGTCGAGCACGCTCTCGATCCGCTCGGGATTGATCTTGCTCCAGCTGCGCTCGGTGACGTTGGAGCCGGCATTGTTGACCAGGATGTCGAGCCGGCCGAATTCGCGCACGGTGTCGGCGACGATACGGTCGGCCGCATCCGGATCGGTGACGTCGGCGGGCGCCACCAGCGCGCGCCCGCCGGCGCTCGCGATGCGGTCCGCCACCGACTGCAGCGGCGCACGGCTGCGCCCGGTGAGCGTGACGGCGACGCCCGCTTGCGCCAGCGCCAAAGCCGCGGCCTCGCCGACGCCGGAGCCGGCGCCCGTCACCCACGCCGCTTTGCCCTTGAGATCGGTCATCGTGCAGGTCCTGGTACTCCACCGTGATGCCGGGCTTGTGCCGGGCATCCACGGCTTTCTTTTCCGTCGACACAAAGACGTCGATGGCCGGGACAAGCCCGGCCATGACGATGGTCTGTAATTGTCAGAGCACGCGGCCGCTGGCGTCGTCGATCAGGTGCATGTTGTCGAGATGCGCCGCCATCCGCATGCGGACGCCTTCGCGCGCGCCGGCATTGGGGCTGACCCGGGCGCAGACCTCGGTGCCATCGACGGTGAAGAACACCATCGTCTCGTTGCCCATCGGCTCGACCACTTCGATGCCGGCGTCGAACTGGGCGATGTTCCTCTCGCCGTTCGGCTGGGCTTCGGTCAGGTGCTCGGGGCGGATGCCGAAGGTCAGCCCCTCCTTGCCGACGTGCGGCCGGTAACGGGCGTTACGCTCCTCCGGCACCGGCAGCGCCACCTGATCGGAGAGACGCACCTGCAGCCCCTCCCCTGCCTGCTCCAGCCGGCACGGCAGGAAGTTCATCGCCGGCGAGCCGATGAAGCCGGCCACGAACCGCGTCGCCGGCGAGTGGTACAGGTAATTGGGCGCGCCGATCTGCTCGATCCTGCCGCGGTTCATCACCACCACCCGATCGGCCAGCGTCATCGCCTCCACCTGGTCGTGGGTGACGTAGACCGTGGTGGTGCGCACCTTCTGGTGCACCCGCTTGATCTCGGTGCGCATCTGCACGCGCAGCTTGGCGTCGAGGTTCGACAGCGGCTCGTCGAACAGGAAGACCTTCGGGTTGCGCACGATGGCGCGCCCCATGGCGACGCGCTGGCGCTGCCCGCCGGAGAGCTGCCGCGGCTTGCGCTGGAGCAGTTCGGTGATGTCGAGGATGCGGGCCGCCTCGCTGACGCGGCGGGCGATCTCGTCCTTCGGGAAGCGCTTGAGCCGCAGCCCGAACGACATGTTCTGGTAGACGGTCATGTGCGGATAGAGCGCGTAGTTCTGGAACACCATCGCCATGTCGCGGTCTTTCGGCGGCACGTCGTTGACCACCTCGCCGTCGACCGCGATCTCGCCGCCCGAAATCTCCTCCAGTCCGGCGATCATGCGCAGGGTCGTCGACTTGCCGCAGCCGGACGGCCCGACCAGCACGACGAACTCCTTGTCGGCTATGTCGAGGTCGATCGCGCTCACCGCCTCGACCTCGTCGTAGCGCTTCACCACTTTACGCAACGATACTTGCGCCATTCTCAGCTTCCCCTTGCCGCGTGTTTGTAGGGCGGACAAAGCAAAGCGTGCCCGCCGCAAATCCTCGATCGTGGGCACGGCGCATCCGCGCCTCCGCCCACCCTGCCCGTCACCCCTTGGTGGCGCCGGCGGTCAGCCCCGCGATGTAATAGTCCATCAGGAACGCGTAGATGATCAGGGGCGGCGCCGCGCCGAGCAGCGCGCCGGTCATGATCTGGCCCCAGGTGAACACGTCGCCCTTGATGAGCGTGGTGATGATGCCCACCGGCAGCACGAGCTGGTCGGCCGAAGTGGTGAACGCGAGCGGATAGAGGAACTGCGCCCAGGACACCGTGAACGCGAAGATCGTCGCCGCGATCAGGCCCGGAAGCGCCACCGGGATGAAAATCCTGAACAGGATCTGCCGGTAGTTGGCTCCATCCATCAGCGCGGCTTCGTCGAGCTCCTTCGGGATCGACGCGAAGTAGCCGATCATGATCCAGGTGCAGGACGGCACCGTCAGCGTCGGATAGACGATCAGCAGCACCCACCATTTGTTGATGAGCTGGATGCCGGTCCACTCGTTGAACACCGCGAACATCTTGAACAGCGGGATG
>DASWSO010000555.1:0-1603 GCA_036402635.1 Xanthobacteraceae bacterium | reverse complement strand
TCCGGACGTGAAGTTCGAAGAGGCGATGATCGACACGATCTCGATGAAGCTGGTGATGGCGCCGCAGCAGTACGACGTGGTGGTCACCACCAACCAGTTCGGCGACATCCTCACCGACATCGGCGCCGGGCTGGTCGGCGGACTCGGGCTGGCGCCCGGCCTGTGCGTCGGAGAGCGCCAGGCGATGGCGCAGGCGACGCACGGCTCCGCGCCCGATATCGCCGGCAAGAACATCGCCAACCCCTACGCCATGATCATGTCGGGGCAGATGCTGCTCGCCTGGCTCGGCCGCAAGCACGACCAGCCGAAGGCGGTGGAGGCCGCGGCGCTGATCCAGCGCGCGGTCGACGGCGTGATCGCGGACGGCAAGGTGCTCACCCCCGATCTAGGCGGCAAGGCCGGCACCCGGGAGATGGGCGACGCGATCGCGGCGGCGGTCTGATCCCCCACCACAACAAACAGCCAACACAAAATACCCTGGAGGAAATCCCGATGCGTTCGTTCCTGGTGAAGCTCGCCTGCGCGCTGGCGCTCGCCGTCGCGGCACCGGCCGCCGCGCTGGCGCAGCAGGCCTGGCCGCAGAAGCCGATCAAGATGATCGTTCCGTTCGCTCCCGGCGGCGGCAACGACTACATCGGCCGGCTGATCGCCAAGCATCTGTCGCAGCGGCTCGGCCAGCAGGTCTATGTCGAGAACCGCAGCGGGGCCAACGGCATCATCGGCCTGCAGGCGCTGATGCAGGCGGATCCGGACGGCTACACGATCGCCACCACGTCGGACGGCCCGATCGTGATCAACCCGGCGCTCTACGAGGGGCGGCTGCCGTACGATTCTCTGCGCGACTTCGCGCCGGTCGCCTTGATGGTGAAGTATCCGGTGCTGCTGGTGGCGCATCCGTCGGTGCCGGCCAAGACGGTGCCGGAGCTGATCGCGCTCGCCAAGCAGAAGCCCGGCACCCTCGCCTATTCGTCGGGCGGCCCGGGTAATTACGGCCATCTCGCCGGCGAGCTGTTGTCCTCGATCACCGGCGCGAAGTTCCTGCACGTGCCCTACAAGGGCACCGGCCCGGCAACGCTGGCGCTGGTCGCAGGCGACGTGCAGCTGATGTTCTCCAATGTCGCGACCGTGCTGGAGCACGTGCGTGCCGGCCAGATGGTGGCGCTCGGCGTCGGCGAGCAGAAGCCGCTCGAGTCGCTGCCGGAGATCCCGGCGATCGCCGATACGGTGGCGGGCTTCGAGACCTCGACCTGGGTCGGCATCATCGCGCCGGCGAAGACGCCGCCGGACGTGGTCGCGCGCCTCTCCAAGGAGATCAACGCGATCCTGCAGGACAAGGACCTCCTGGAAGTGCTGGCGGCTCAGAAGGTGATCCCGACCCCGGCCGGACCCGACGAGTTCCTCGCCAAGATCAAGCAGGAGCTCGGCAAGTGGGGCCCGATCGTCAAGGCCGCCGGCATCAAGGCGGAGTAGCGATCGTCACGCCAGGACGAGCGCCGCGCGCCGGCGCCGGCGAGCCCGCGCCGCCAACAAACGGACCCCCTCCCCAACCCTGCCCCTAAAAGGGTAGGGCGGTCGGCGCAGCCGATCGGGTTGGGGGTCTCTG
>DASWSO010000554.1:0-2615 GCA_036402635.1 Xanthobacteraceae bacterium | reverse complement strand
GCCTTGGCGAAGGCGGCGCTCACCTTCTCGGTATCGCCGTAATGGAAATCGCAGGCGACGTTGCCCGGTACGTCGTCGTAGAGCTGCGGCGCACCGGCCGCGTCGGCCTCGCGCATCGCCGTGACCGCCGGCAGCGGTTCGATGTCGAGCTCCACGGCTTCTGCGGCATCTTTCGCCTGCAGCGGTGTCTCGGCGACCACGAACGCTACCGGGTCGCCGACGAAGCGCACCTTGTCGGTCGCCAGCGCATACCGCGCCGGCTTGTGCATCGGGGTGCCGTCGCGGTTCTTCAGCGGCACCACGCATTTCAACGTGCCGTAGCCGGCGGCGTTGAGCTCCGCGCCGGTATAGACGCCGAGTACGCCGGGCATCTGGGCCGCCGCCTTGGTGTCGATCCCGCGAATGACGCCGTGGGCGTGACGGCTGCGCACCATCACCGCATAGGCTTGGCCGGGCAGGTTGAGGTCGTCGGTGTAGCGGCCGTGGCCTTGCACCAGGGTCGGATCTTCGGTGCGGGGCACCGGCTGGCCGACGCCGAACTTCTGAGTGGACCAGTCGGTGGCATCGTCACGCACGGCTATGTTCATCTGAGGAGCGTCCGTATTGAGGAGCAAAACGCGGAAGCGGCCAGCCTACCCGCGGGGCGCAGGCTGTCGTCGTCGGAGGGCCCATGTCAAGCGCACGCGCGCCGGGTCTGCCGGCCCGCATCGGCATAGCATATCGGTACCGGACCGGCGCTTTGCGAGGGTTGCGGACCCGAGCCGGAGGGCTTCGATTGTCTTTGTTCGCCAAGCCGGATTAGAATTGTTTCGATAACGAAACAATGTGCCGCCGCCGTCGAGCCTGAAGGAGCTTCGGCGCGGCAGGAAGGCATCCGATGGACGACGAGGCCCGGGCGACCGGCGGCCTCGACCCCATGCATGCGCGGTGGCCGCGTCGCCGGTCGCCGTGGGGTCGTCGATCTGCGCGTGGGCAGCCGGAAGACGCGGGGCCTGCGGCCGCGCGGCAGCCGCCGACCTATGCGGCACTCGATCTCGGCACCAACAATTGCCGGCTGCTGGTTGCGCGGCCCGCCCTCGAGAGCTTTCGCGTCGTGGATGCGTTCTCGCGCATCATTCGGCTGGGGGAGGGGGTCTCGGTCACCGGCCGGATCACCGACGCCGCGATCGAGCGCGCCATGGAAGCGCTGGCGATCTGCCGCGACAAGATGCGCAACCGCGGCGTCAGCCGCGCCCGGCTGATCGCCACCGAGGCGTGCCGCTCGGCCGTCAACGGCCCGGCCTTCGTGACCCAGGTGCGCGAGACGCTCGGCCTCGACCTGCAGATCATCGACCGGGAGACCGAGGCGCGGCTGGCCGCCACCGGCTGCACGCCGCTGGTCGACCCGGTGGTGCACGGCGCCATTCTGTTCGACATCGGCGGCGGCTCGACCGAACTGGTCACCATGCAAACTGCGCCGGGACAGAGCGGGCCGCCGCTGCCGCGGATCGAGGCCTGGACCTCGCTGCCGGTCGGGGTGGTGACGCTTGCCGAGCGCCACGGTGGCGTTCACGTCACGCCGGCCGTGTTCGAGGCTATGATCGAGGACGTGGCCCAGCACCTGCGCGACTTCGCGCATGCCAACAACGCGGCGGCGCATGCCGGAACCATGCACCTGCTCGGAACCTCCGGCACAGTCACCACCATCGCCGGCGTGCATCTCGGCTTGCGGCGCTATGACCGCAAGCAGGTGGACGGCTGCTGGATGGAAGAGGGGCAGATCACCTCGGTGGTCGAGCAGTTGCTCGCCATGAGCTACGAGGAGCGGGTCGCCAATCCGTGCATCGGTGCCGAGCGCGCCGACCTGGTGCTCGCCGGCTGCGCCATCCTCGAAGCCATTCGCCGGGCGTTCCCGTGCAAGCGGCTGCGGGTCGCCGACCGCGGCCTTCGCGAGGGCATGCTGGTCGAGATGATGCGCAAAGACGCGGTCTGGTCGCGCGCGGCTGGACCGCGATGACGGGACCGAAACGCGGCGGCGAACGCGAGCTGAAGGTGCGTGTGAAGGCGGGTGCCGGCCGCACCGCCTCGTCGCGCCGCTGGCTCGAGCGTCAACTCAACGATCCGTACGTGGCGCGGGCGCGTCGCGAGGGTTACCGCTCGCGTGCCGCCTTCAAGCTGACCGAAGTCGACGACAAAGCCCATGTGCTGGCGCCGGGGCGCATCGTGGTCGACCTCGGCGCCGCCCCAGGCGGATGGTCGCAGGTGGCGGCCAAGCGCGTCAGCGCCGGATCGGGGCGCGGCCGCGTGGTGGCGATCGACGTGCTCGAGATGGAGCCGGTCGCGGGTGTCGATTTCCTGCAGCTCGACTTCCTGGCCGGAGACGCGCCGGAGCGGCTGCAGTCGATGCTGGGCGGCAAGGCCGACGTGGTGCTCTCCGACATGGCGGCCAACGCCACCGGCCACAAGCGCACCGACCATCTGCGCACGATGGCGCTGGTCGAAGCGGCGGCGGAATTCGCCCGCGACGTGCTGGCACCGGGCGGCGCCTTCCTCGCCAAGGTTCTGCAGGGCGGCACCGAGCACCAGTTGCTGGCGCAGCTCAAGCGCGATTTCACGGCGGTGAAGCACGTCAAGCC
>DASWSO010000553.1:0-16687 GCA_036402635.1 Xanthobacteraceae bacterium | reverse complement strand
GTTCCTCGGCATTTACTCGGGCCGTGTTGGAGAGGATGTCATGGGAGTGCAGCTCGGCATCGTCTGGAAGGCGGCTGTCATCCAAGAGATCATCGACGCAGGGGTCCGGGGGCGCCATCCCACAGAATGATGTTGCAGCATGCGAGCAGTCACTCCTAGCCGCGCCTCACATTACCTATGACCTCACCTCAGAACGGACCGGGGCGGCCCGGAGCGCCGCTAACGCGTTGATAGCATTGGTACAGCTGGGTGGACTCGAACCACCGACCTCCTGATCCACAGTCAGGCGCTCTAACCAAACTGAGCTACAGCTGCACGGCCGCGCGGAGCGCGTTTCGGGAAGCGGCGGACCCTATGGGCAAAGCCCCGGCTTGGCAAGGCGCCGCGCCGCGGGCGAGGCCGCCAGCGGCCCGGTTCCGGCAGATTTAATGCGGATTTAACCGGCCGCCGCAACACTGCGGACACGCGGCAGAACGCGGCGGGATTGGGTCAGGATGATCGACGGCACGCAGGCTTCGGCCCGCCGGGCGGTTCCCGCTGCGGATCCGCCGCGGGCGGCGCAGGCCAACGTCAACGTGCTGACCGGGCTCTCGAGCGACTACCTCAACCACTTCAACGAAGCCGTGATGCTGCTCGACATGCTGGCCGAGCTGCCGGAATGCGCCGCCGACCTGGCGGCGTGGCGCCCGCTCACCTATCGCGAGCATTTCGCCGGCTCGCGCCTCAAGCACCGCGGCCTGACGCTCGAACTCTACGACCGGGCGGACGCCGCCACGGTCCGCCGGCTGGAGGCGGTCTGCGCCACCATGAACGCCGCCATCGTGGCGGTGTGCCGGATGCTGCGGACCGACCTGCCGTTCCACGCCAAGGCCGTGGTCGCCCGCCAGGTCGCGGCGGCGCTGAAGCCGCTGATCGCCCGCGCCAGCGCCATCATCCACGGCGGCGAGGGCGCCGCGGATGTGCGCTGCGAAAGCAACGCGCAGGCCACGGTCGACGCCCTGTTGGCGCCGTGAGCGCGCCCGACCCGCGCGCTTATCCGGACCGGCCGTTCGTCGCCGTCAGCGCCGCGATTGTGCGCGACGGCCGCGTGCTGCTGGTGCAGCGCGCGCGCCCGCCGGCCTACCGGCTGCACACGCTGCCGGGCGGCGTGGTCGAGGTCGGCGAGACGCTGCTGCAGGCGCTGCGGCGCGAAGTGCTGGAGGAAACCGGGCTGGCGATCGAGCCGGTCGGGCTCGCCGGCTACCGCGAGGTGATCGTGGGCGACGAGGCGCAGCGCACCTCCCGGCACTTCATCATCCTGGCATTCGCGGCGCGCTGGGTCGGCGGCGAGCCGGTGCTCAACGAGGAGCTCGCCGAGGCTCGCTGGGTGCTGCCGGCGGAGCTGGCGCACTACGAGACCACCGAAGGGCTGGCCGAGATCGTGGCGGCGGCCTTCGGCCTGCTGCCGCCGGCCGAGATCTGAGCGCGAGGTCTGCGAGTCTAGCCCGAACAAGCGGTCCGGCGGCTCATTCAGGCTTGATGTTGGCGCTTCGGATCAGGTTGCCCCACTTTTCGACGTCGTCGGCGATCAGCTTGCGGAAACCCGCAGGCGTGCCGGGAAAAGGCGTTCCGCCGAGCTCGGCCAGCCGCGCTTTCAGCTTCTCGTCGGCCAGTCCCGCGTTGATTTCCCGATTGAGCGTCTCGACAATGTCCGCCGGGGTATTTCTGGGCGCCGCCATTCCCTGCCATCCGCTGGCTTCGTATCCGGCAACGAATTCGCCGATGGTGGGAAGTTCCGGCAGCAGCGGGGATCGCGCCGCGGTCGTCACCGCCAGGGGCCGCAGCGTGCCGTCCCGGATGGGCCCGATCGACGCGACCAGCGGATCGAACATCACCTGCACCTGTCCGGAGATCAGGTCCGGCAAGGCTGCGCTGGAGCCCCGATACTGCACGGTCACCAGCTCGACGCCGGCCATCATCTTGAACAATTCGCCATAGAGGTGCGGCACGGTGCCGATCCCGGCCGAGGCGAGCTTGATCTTGCCCGGATTGGCTTTGGCGTAGGCGATGAACTCGGGGACGGTCCTGGCCGGGACCGCCGGGTTGACCTCCATCACGCCCGGAATGCGCATCCAGCTCGCGACCGGCGCGATGTCGGTCAGCAGATCGTAATCGAGCTTGTCGTAGAGCCTGGCATTGATGGCGTTCGCGGCGCTGACGTGCAGCAGCGTGTAGCCGTCGGGAGCGGCCCGCACGACCGCCTCGGTGGCGATGTTGCGGCCCGCACGGTTCTCGATGACGAACTGCTGGCCCAGCCGCTCCGACAGCCATTGGCCGATCAGACGCACGATGCTGTCGACCGGTCCACCGGCTGCGACGCCGGTGATCAACCGCACCGGCTTGGTCGGATAGGCCTGAGCGCGGGCAGCGGTCATGACATTCGGGAAGGCAGCCGCACCTGCGGCGAACTGGAGGAAGTGACGACGCTGAAGGTTCATGTGGGCTCCTGCGCATCGGCCGGTCGCGGGCGCAGCTTGCCGCCTGATCGCGCCGACCGCAATCCGGCGGCCCCACGGCCGGACCGGAAGCGTGAGGCGGTAGCTTGCGGCGGCGCGCGGCGAACGCCATAACGCGGCTGCACAGCCCGACCAGCGTGATGCCGCGATTCCTCACCATCCTGATCTGCAGCATGCTGCTGCTGGCGCCGGCGCAGGCCGCCGAGAGCGCCGCGCCGTACGACCGCGACCTGCAGCGGCTGTCGGAGATTCTCGGCGCGCTGCATTACCTGCGCGGCATCTGCGGCGCCAACGAGGGCGCGCTCTGGCGCGACCAGATGCAGGCGCTGGTCGAGGCCGAGACTCAGGCCGGCGAGCGCCGCGACCGCATGATCGTGAACTTCAACCGCGGCTATCGCGGCTTCCAGCAGAGCTACCGGACCTGCACGCCGGCCGCCCAGGTGGCGATTGGGCGTTATCTCGACGAAGGCGCCAAGCTGGCGCGCGACATCACCAGCCGCTACGCCAATTAACGCAAGGCCCCGCCGCGCGTTAACCCTTTCGTAGGAAACGGAGCACCGCGCCGGAGGCCGCATGCTACCTTTTCGGCGGCAGGACAGGTGCCGGCGGTAGGCGCACGGCGACGACGGGGACGCGCGGGCTCAAGCATGATTCATGCGATCAAAACCGAAGCTCCGGTTTCGGATCACGACCAGAAGCGGATGGCGCTCGGCTACGTCAAGGAAGCGTGGGCGGAGGGCATCCTGGACGGCATCGACGGCGACTGCCTGGCGCAGGCCTGCCTGTTCGCCGCGCTCGCCGAGCTGGTCGCCACCTATGGCGAGGAGGCGACCGCGCGCTACACCGACGGGCTCGGCGCCCGCCTTCGCGAGGGCGAGTTCTCGCTGCTGTTGCCGCGCCAGTAACGCGCCAGCGGTCCGTCGCCGCTCAGGCGGCGCCACCGGCCAGCTGCGCCTTGCGGGCGATCAGCGAGGCGTAGCCGTGTTCGAGCTTCTGCGCCTGTTCGGCGGCGATCAGCTGCGGCACGCGCAGATCGAACGCGACGTGCAGCGCGCGGTCGATGTCGTGGGTGAAGAACGGCTTGCGCAGGAATGCGGCCGCGCCCAGTTCGGCGGCGCGGCGCACCACCTCCTCGCGGTGGTCGCCGGAGATCATGATCACCCGGATCGCCGGATTGCGCTTGCGCAGCTCCTGCAATGTTTCCAGCCCGCTGATCCCCGGCATGTTGCAGTCGAGGAAGACGAGGTCGAACGGCCGCTCCTCGCAGGCCGCGATCGCAGCGTCGCCGTCGCCCGCATCCTGCAGGCTCATCTGGAAGATGCTGCCGGCCAGCACCTTGCGCATGACCCGGCGGGCGGTTGGGGAATCGTCGACCATCAGCACCGTCATCGGCGCCGACAACCGCCGGTAATTGACGATCACCGCCTCGATGGCGGCGGGCGCGAAAGGCTTCTCCAGGAACTCGTAGGCATGCAGCTCGCGCGCCTCCGTGAGCGACGGCATCGCGTTCTTCAGCGCCATCAGCCCGATCAGCGACTTCACGCCGGCCGCGCGCGCGCGCCGCAGCACCTCGATACCGCTGAGGTCGGGCAGCTCCATCTCGACGAAGGCGATGTCCACGCCGCCGCGCATCAGCAAGTCGGCGCATTGCTTGCCGTTGCCGCAGCGCGTGAGCTCCACCGGCAGCGACGACTTGGCCACCACATTTTGGAAAATGCGCTGCATCACCGGCGAGGTGTCGGCGACGACCAGGTTGAGAGTGAGCAGCGACATGGATCGTGTGTTCGCCTGCCGGCAATTGCCCCCGAATTGCCGCCTGGCGCAGACCATAGCGGGCGGAGCGCTACGGCGGTATTAATACGGGCGGGTTCGATAACTGCAGCGTAAACAAATGCCAAACGGCGGCGATCAGGCGGCGCCGAGCGCCTCGCCGAAGCGCACCGCCTCGCCGGTCCCGGGCGTCACCAGCTCGGCTTCCCACATCACCCGGCGGCCGCGCACCAAGGTGCCCACCGGCCAGCCCTGCACCGCCTTGCCGTCATACGGCGTCCAGCCGGCGCGCGAGGCGGTCCAGCGGTCCGTGATGGTCTCGCGCCGCTTCAGGTCGACGACGGTGAGGTCGGCGTCGTAGCCGGCCGCGATGCGGCCCTTGCGGGCGATCCCGAACAGCCGGGCCGGGCCGGCGCTGGTGAGGTCCACCAGCCGGGCCAGCGAAAGCCGTCCGGCATTGACGTGATCCAGCATCAGCGGCACCAGCGTCTGCACGCCGGTCATGCCGGACGGGCTGGCCGGATACGGCTTCTCCTTCTCCTCGCGAGTATGCGGCGCGTGGTCGGAGCCGAGCACGTCCACGATCCCCTGCCCGAGCGCGTTCCAGAGCGCGGCGCGGTGGCGGGCTTCGCGCACCGGCGGGTTCATCTGCGCACGCGTGCCGAGCCGCTCGTAGCAGTCCGGCGCCTCCAGCGTGAGGTGATGCGGCGTCACCTCGACCGAGGCGACGTCCTTGTGGTCGGCGAGGAACTCCATCTCCTCGGCGGTGGTGACGTGCAGCACGTGCACGCGCTTGCCGGTCTCGCGCGCGAGCCGCACCAGCCGCTGCGTGCAGATGAGCGCCGCCTGCTCGTCGCGCCACACCGGATGCGAGCGCGCATCGCCCTCCACCCGCAAGCTCCGGCGCTCGCGCAGCCGCGCCTCGTCCTCGGAATGGAACGAGGCCCGCCGCCGGATCGCGCGCAGCACCGCCCGCACCCCGGCATCGTCCTCCAGCAGCAGCGAGCCGGTGGAGGAGCCCATGAACACCTTGACGCCGGCCGCGCCCGGCAACCGCTCCAGCTCCGGCAGCTCGCGCACGTTGTCGTGGGTGCCGCCGACGAAGAAGGCGAAGTCGCAATGCATGCGGTGGTGCCCGCGCCGCACCTTGTCGGCGAGCGCCTCGGCGGTGACGGTGAGCGGCTCGGTGTTCGGCATCTCGAACACCGCGGTGACGCCGCCCATCACGGCCGAGCGCGACCCGCTCTCCAGATCCTCCTTGTGGGTCATTCCCGGCTCGCGGAAATGCACCTGCGTGTCGATCACGCCGGGCAGGATGTGGAGCCCCGCGCAGGCGACGGTTTCGCCGGCGCTGGCCGCCGCGAGATCGCCGATCGCGGCGATCCGCCCGCCGCGGATGCCGATATCGCGCACGCCGGCGCCGTCCTGGTTGACGACGGTTCCGCCCTTGAGGACCACGTCGAAGGCTTGCGGCATTTCCGACCTCGCTGCCGGCTCCCTTGAGGCCGGCCGGGTGCCGGCTTACGTTGCAGGCACACAACTGACAAGGCATGAACATGCGAGCTGCGCTGCTGCCGGACCGTGGCGTCATCAAGATCGCCGGCGAGAACGCGCGCCATTTCCTCAACGGGCTGGTGACCGCCGACCTCGCCAAGGTGTCGCCGGGCCGCGCCCGCTATGCGGCGCTGTTGACGCCGCAGGGCAAGATCATCGCCGACTTCATCGTGGTGGAAGCCTCAGCCGAGGACGGCGGCGGCTTCTTCCTGGACGTGCCGCGCGCGCTGGCGCGCACGCTGGTGGACCGGCTGAACTTCTACAAGCTGCGCGCCAAGCTCACGGTCGAGGACCTGTCCGACGGGCTCGGCGTGCTGGCGGTGTGGGACGGCGAAGGCGAGAGCGAGTACGGGCTCAGCTATGCCGACCCGCGGCTCGCCGCGCTCGGCCTGCGCGTCATCCTGCCGCCGCAGGTCGCGGCGGAAGCCGCCAAGGACCTCGGCGCCGCGCTGGTCGAGCCGGCCGAGTACGAGGCGCATCGGATTGCGCTGGCGGTGCCGCGCGGCGGGCTCGACTTCACCTACGGCGACGCGTTCCCGCACGAGGCCGACATGGATCAGCTCGCGGGCGTCGATTTCGACAAGGGCTGCTATGTCGGGCAGGAGGTGGTGTCGCGCACGCAGCACCGCGGCAGCGCGCGCAACCGCGTCATCGGCGTCGCCTTCGAGTTCGCGCCGGAGGCCGGCGTGCCGGTGATGGCCGGCGACCGGCAAGTCGGCGTCATGGGGTCCGGCGCCGGCGGACGCGGCCTCGCCATGCTGCGGCTCGACCGTGTCTCCGATGCGCTCGCCCGCAACGTGCCGCTCACCGCCGGCGGCATCGCGGTGCAGCCGCGCAAGCCCGACTGGGCGCGCTTCACGTTCCCGCTGGAAGCTGCCGCCGCCGAGTGACGGTGCTGGACTTGGGGCCCGCCCGGCGTATCGTTCCACCTTCACGTCCGGCCAAGGAGAGAGCGCGTGAAGGTCACCGTCAACATCGACTGCACGCCGCAGGAAGCGCGGCAGTTCTTCGGCCTCCCGGACGTGCAGCCGATGCAGGACGCCTTCATGGCGGAGGTGCAGAAGCGGATGATGGCGGAAGTGGAGCGCTTCTCGCCCGACGGCCTGATGAAGAGCTGGTTCTCGCTGGCGCCGCAGAATGCCGACTGGATGCGCGACATGTTCCGCGCCTTCGAGCAAGGCGGTACCGACAAGAAGCGCGAGGGTTAATTGCCGTCATGCCCGGCGCAAGGCCGGGCATGAGGGCTGTCGGCTTGTAAGCCGCTCAGAGATTGAGCTGGTAGCTCACCGGCACCCAGCGATAGCCGCCGGCCGATGCTTCGACGAAGCCGATGCCGGGGAACGGCATGTGGAAGCCGGCCACGAACAGCTTGTCGGTCGCCACCATGTCGAGGATGCGCTTGCGGGTCGCGACCGCCTTCTCCTTGTCGTCGTCGACGTCGATGTGCCACTCGGGACGCTGGATCGCCATCACGTAGTGGATGCAGGTGTCGGCCCAGATCAGGAAGCGCTTGCCCTCGCTCTCGATGTGGTAGGCCATCAGCCCCGGCGAATGTCCGGCGGCGTCGACCGAACGGATGCCGGGAACCACCTCGTCGCCCGGCTTGATGAAGGTCGAGCGGTCGGCGAGCGGCCCGCAGATCTGCATGAACAGCTCGCGATTGAACTTGCGCGCCTCGCGCACGTTCTCGCCGCGCTTCCAGAAGTCGAACTCGGCGGCGCCGAACACGTAGCGCGCGTTCGGAAACACCGGCTTGCCGCCCACAGTGAGGCCGCCGATGTGGTCCGGATGCCCGTGGGTGATGACGACGACGTCGACGTCCTCCGCCTTGTAGCCGGCCTGCGCCATGCGCTCGACCAGGTTCCCGTCCGGCATGCGGCCGCGGAACTGCTCGTGCTCGCGGCGCAACGCGCCGTTGCCGGTGTCGAACAGCACCAGCTGGCTGCCGGTGTTCACCACCGTCGGGATGAACGGGTGCTCGTAACGGTTGGCATCGATGCGGTTGGCGCGCGCCAGCTCCTGCACGGCCTCGACCGGCTGCTCGCCGCCGAAGCTCGGATGCAGCCCCTCGCGGACGGCCTTGCTGTCCATGATGTTGGCGATCTCGAAGCCGCCGAACTTGAAGCGGTAGATATGCGGTTGCATTTCGCCTTGCAGTGATGCGGGCACGCTCGCCTCCGGAATGTGTGTCGCGGCGCGACCCTTAGCAGGTCTGGCGCCCGCCGGTACACACGCCAATCGGAAACATGGGAACGCAAAAGCGAACGCCCGCGGGATGCGCGGGCGTTCGTCGGCAGCGATCGCGTTGCGGGAAGCCGACCGGCTTCCCGCAACCGGAACCTCAGCGCGAGGCGCCTTTGTAGGTGAAGATGTCGCGATCCTTCGTCTCCGGCAGGAACAGGAGGCCGATGATGAAGGTCATGACGGCGATCGCGATCGGGTACCAGAGCCCCGAATAGATGTCGCCGGTCGCGGCCACGATGGCGAACGCGGTCGGAGGCAGGAAGCCGCCGAACCAGCCGTTGCCGATATGGTAGGGCAGCGACATGCCGGTGTAGCGGATGCGGGTGGGGAACAATTCGACCAGCAACGCGGCGATCGGCCCGTACACCATCGTGACGTAGATCACGAGGATGGTCAGGATCAGCACCAGCATCGGCTTGTTGGCCTTGGCCGGATCGAAGCCCGCCGGATAGCCGGCCTCGCGGATGGCGGTGGTGAGATCGCGCGTCAGCGCGTCGCTCTTGGCTTTCGCCTCGGCCGGGGACAGGCCGGTGAGCTCGACACCCTGGATCACCTTGTCGCCGATCTTCACCTGCGCCAGCTGGCCGGCCGGCGCCGTCTCGTTGCGGTAGTTCACCGAGTTGCGGGCGAGGAAGCCCTTCACCACGTCGCAGGAGGTGGTGAACGACGCCGTCCCGACCGGGTTGAACTGGAACGAGCAGCGGGCCGGATCCGCCGTCACCGTCACCGGGGCACGCTGCTGCGCCGCCACCAGATCCGGGTTGGCGAACTGCGAGAGCGCGCCGAACAGCGGGAAGTAGGTGAGCGCCGCGATCAAACAGCCGGCCAGGATGATCGGCTTGCGTCCGACGCGATCGGACAGCCAGCCGAACAGGACGAAGAACGGCGTGCCGATCGCGAGCGAGATCGCGATCAGGATATTGGCGGTGGTGCCGTCCACCTTCAGCGTCTGGGTCAGGAAGAACAGCGCGTAGAACTGGCCGCAGTACCACACCACCGCCTGTCCGGCGGTGCCGCCGAACAGCGCGAGCAGCGCGATCTTGGCGTTTTCCCAGCGACCGAACGCTTCGGTGAGCGGCGCCTTCGAGCGCGTGCCTTCTTCCTTCATCTTGGTGAAGGCCGGCGACTCGGCGAGCTGCAGCCGGATCCAGATCGACACCGCCAGCAGCAGGATCGACACCAGGAACGGAATGCGCCAGCCCCACACCGCGAAGTCTTCGGCCGACATCGCGAGGCGCAGGCCGAGGATGACCAGCAGCGACAAGAACAGGCCGACCGTCGCGGTGGTCTGAATCCAAGAAGTGTAGAAGCCGCGGCGTCCTTGCGGGGCGTGCTCGGCGACGTAGGTCGCGGCGCCGCCGTATTCGCCGCCGAGCGCGAGGCCCTGCAGCAGGCGGCAGGCGATGAACGCGATCGGCGCCATGATGCCGATGCTGGCATAGCCGGGCAGCAAACCGACCACGAACGTGGCGATGCCCATCACCGTCATGGTGACCAGGAAGGTGTACTTGCGGCCGATCAGGTCGCCCAGCCGACCGAAGAACAGCGCACCGAACGGGCGCACCGCGAACCCGGCTGCGAAGCCGAGCAGCGTGAAGATGAAGCCGGCAGTCGGATTAACCCCGGAGAAGAAGTTGGCCGAGATGTTCGCGGCCAGCGAGCCGGCGAGATAGAAATCGTACCACTCGAAAACGGTGCCGGCGGAGGAGGCGATGATGACCTTCCGCTCCTCCTTGGTCATTCCCCGCGCGCGTTCCGCCCGGGCCGGAATGGTTGTCGCTGTCGCCATGTCGCGTGCTCCCCCGCACTGAAAGAGGCGTCGGCCGATGCGAGTCGCAGCGGCCCGTCCCACCGCTACGCGCGCGCCGCCAGCCTGTCTTTTCGCCTTGAGTCGTACGCCGAAAGGCGTAGATGCGGTAACCAACGGATGCTGAAGGGGAAAATCGGAGGATGCGCGGCTCGTGCGAGGCCGCCAAACGCGCTATTCGTTCACCGCGTGCCACTTGTCGTCCGCGAACGCATAGGCGGCGTGGCGGGAGGCGCGGAAGCCCTGGCCGGCTTCCCACGCCATCACGGTGACGCCGACCCGGTCGCCGTCGATGCGGACGAGATTGTAAGTGTTGCCCTCGATGCCGCGGATGCGGGTCGAGATCGCCGTGCCGGCATGCAGGATCAGCACCGAGGCGCGGCAGCCGAGCTCGTCCAGGATATGCCCGCTGAGGGCGCGGTGGTGATGTCCGGAAAACAACAGGTGCACGCCGCAATGCGCCACCGCCTCGAGCGCCAGCAGCGCGCGGCCGGCGAGCTCGAGCGGATCGGCGTCGATCGGAACGCCGAGCGGATGGTGCGTCACCAGCGCCTTGAACAGCGGCTTGGGCACCTCGCAGAACACCCGGCGGATCTGCGCGATCTGCTGCAGCGAGACCCTCCCGTTCTTGCGGGTGAAGCGCCGCGCCGTGTTGATGCCGAGCACCGCGATCTCCTCGTCGCGGAAGAAGCTGCCGGCAAGCCCGGCCGGCGAGATATATTTTTCGTACTTGGCGAGCGGCGTCAGGAAGCGGGCGATCACGTCGTACAGCGGCACGTCGTGATTGCCCGGCACCACGATCTTCGGCTGCGCGATGCGGGAGATGAAGCGGCGCGCCTCGGCGAATTCCTCGTGCCGCGCACGCTGCGTGAAGTCGCCGCTCAGCACCACCAGATGCGGATCGTGCTCGCCGACGCTGGCGAGCAGGTCCTCGGCCACGGTCGTGCTGTGGCGGCCGAAATGCAGGTCGGAAATCTGCGCCACCGTTCGCATCGCGCGCTCAAGCCTGTGGTGGTGCGAAGATGCGCAGCGCCCGCGGCCGCGTGCGGTAATGCAGCGGCTGCCGCAGGATCTCCACCTCGCCATCGCAGGCGACCAGCAGCCGGCGCCGCCGCGAGCGGATGGTGACCTCCGGCAGCTTGAACATCTGCAGCTCGCGGGCGCGATCGAGCAGCCCCAGCACCGCACGGCAGGCGAGCCAGAACAGTGCGAGCCGGCTTTGCCGCGGCGCCACGTAGACGCAGAGCTCGCCGCCGTCGAGCCGGACCCGCTGCCCGAGCTTCGGGGCGCTCACCTGGTACTCGTTGTTGCCGACGAACACGAGCGGGGTGCGGCTCGGCCGGCGCCATCCGGCGGCCGAGATCGACAACCGCCGCAGCGGGAAGTTCCGCAGCGTGCGCCACACCGCCGGCACCAGAGCGAGCCACTTGCTGGTGCCGTGCAGCCGCCGGCGGCGATCGCGGTCGAGCACCAGGTACGGATAGACCCCCATCGACGAGTTGTTGATGAAGATCTCGCCGTTGACCTCGCCGACGTCGACGCGGCGCGTATGCGCGCCGGCGATCACGGCGACCGCCTGCTCCGGCACCAGCGGCAGTCCGGCGTCCCTGGCGAAATGGTTGAGCGTGCCGAGCGGGATGATGCCGAGCGGCACTTCGCTCTCGACAAGCACGGCGGCAACCGTGCGGATGGTGCCGTCGCCGCCGCCCACCACGACGCCGTCGAGCTCCCCGGCGAGCACCGCCTGGCGCGCCTGCCGCGCCGCCTCGGCAAGCTCGAGGCAGGGCACCGCGACCACGGTCGCGACCACGCCATGCCGGTCGAACGCGGCGGTCAACTGCTCGATCAGCCGATCGCAGCCGTGCCGCTCGATCGTGCCGGCGGAGGCATTCAGCAGGACAGCGAGACGGAGGCTCAAGATTCTGGGTGCTCACGGCTGGCGCGCCGCAGGGCTCAACGCGTCAGGCGGTATTCCGTTCGGAACGGCCGCTCAGGAGCGTTCGGGCGGCTCCACCCGGCCCTTCTGCTGCAGCCGCGTCATCACCGCCCAGGAGCCGAGCGCCCAGGCCGAGCCGATGCACCAGCCGGCCAGCACGTCGGTCGGGTAATGCACCCCGAGATAGACCCGGCTGATGCCGACCAGCACCGTCAGCAGCGCGCCGACGGTGACGAAGTAGACGCGCATCCGCCACGACGCCTGGGTGCGGGTGAGCAGGGCGGCGAGTGTCAGATAGGTGATCGCCGAGAGCGTCGCGTGCCCGCTCGGGAAGCTCGCCGTGAACACCCGCGCCGCCGGCGCGAACAGGTCCGGGCGCGGCCGCGCGAAGCCGTGCTTGAGCAGGGTGTTGAGCGCCATGCCGCCGAGCACGGAGGCGAGCACCACCGAGGCGGCGGCGCGCTTGCGGTCGAGCAGCAGGTAGACCGCCACGGTGAACACGATGATGCCGAGCACCGCGTGGCTGCCGAGCGCGGTGATGTCGCGCGCCATCTCCTGCACCCAGGGCGGCCCCAGCGGCTGCGTCGGATCGGCGGGATTGCGCAGCGCCAGCATGAGGCGGCGGTCGAGCGCCAGCGGCTCGCCCTCCACCACCTCCTGGGCGATGGTGCCGAACACCAGCAGCAACCCGGCCGCCGCCAACGCGGAGGCGAGCAGCGGCGTCTGCGATCGCCACAGCTTGGTCGCGCGCGCCCATACTGTCATCGCGTCACCCTTTCGAAGCGGCGCGCCGCGGCCGCGCGCGGGACTCGGCGCGCTTTTGGCGCGCCTGCGCCTCGCCGTATTTCATCCCTTCGAGCTTCAGCCCGTCGGGGTCGAGGAAGAACACCGCATAGTAGTCCTCGTAATACTCGGCCGCCGGATCGACGATGGTGGCGCCGGTCTCCTGCAGGAACGCCTGCAGCGCGTCGACGTCCTTGCGGCTGCGCAGCCCGAACGCATAGTGGTGGAAGCCGATGTCGCCGGCGCGATGCTTGTGTTTTTTTCCCTGCGCGTCCGCCGGGCCGATCCAGAACCGGGTCTTGCCGTTGGTCCAGCCGATCGCGTCGGCATATTCGTCGGACACTTCGAAACCGAAGAAATCGAACAGCCGGCCGTAGAACGCCTTCGACCGCTGGTAGTCGCTGACGCGGATGACCAGATGGTCGATCCCAACCACGCGCATCATGCCTGCATCCTCCGTCTCGGCGCGCGCCGGCGGAACCGCGGCCTTCAGCCGAACTCCGCCACCGCGGCGGTGAGGCGCTCGATGTCCTCGGGCCGCGACAGGCGGTGGTCGCCGTCCTTCACCAGCGTCAGCACCACGTCATCGTGGGCGAGATGCGAGACCAGGTCCATGGCGTGGCCGAACGGCACGTCCGGGTCCTGCACGCCCTGCAGGATGCGGACCGGGCAGCCGGTCTCGATCAGCGCGCCCAGCAGCAGGTGGTTGCGGCCGTCCTCGATCAGCGCGCGGGTGATCGGATAGGGCCCGTCGCCATAGGCGGAGGGGCGCTCCCAGAAGCCCTGCTGCTCGATCTGCCGTTTCACCTTGGCGGAGAACTTGCTCCACATCAGCGCCTCGGTGAAATCCACGGCCGGCGCGATCAGCACCAGCGCGGCGACCGAGGGTGCGTCGGCTCCCTGCCCCACCCGCCGGCGCAGCGCGCGCGCCAGCAGCAGCGCCAGCCAGCCGCCCATGGAAGAGCCGACCACCACCTGCGGGCCGTGGCAGCAGGCCTCGAACACGGCGACGCTCTCCTCCAGCCAGCGGCCGATGGTGCCGTCGGCGAACGCTCCGCCGGACTCGCCGTGGCCGGAATAGTCGAAGCGCACGCAGGCGCGTCCGTGCGCCGCCGCCCAGGCGTCGAGCGCCTCCGCCTTGCTGCCGCGCATGTCCGACTTGAAGCCGCCGAGCCAGAAGATGCCGGGCGCGGCGCCCGCGCGGAGGCGCACCGCGATGCGGCGTTCGGTCTCGCCGGTTCCGCAAGCGATGGACTTCAGGCAACAATCGGGCATCGAGGTATGCGATCCTTCCGGGAGATTCGCGGGACGCATGGCGGGGGGGAGCCAGGGCCGATGAAGCGGTTCGCTGTTCGCGCAAGCGTTGTCAACCGGACCCGCGGCGGGCGCGGCGCGTGAGCCGCGACGGCGCAGCGGCGAGCGGCTCCGGCACGTTGGCCGGCGCCACCGTGCTGCAGGCGGTCCCGGCGCTGCGCGACGACGCCATCGGGCGCGGCGCCCTCGACCTGGCGCTCGCCCTGTTGCGGGCCGGCGCCCGGGCGCTGGTCGGCGGCGGCGGCGGGCCGCTGGTGGGCGAACTGCAGGCGCTCGGCGGCGAGTGGATCGAGTTCGACTTCACCGCCGCGGCGGTGCGGCGGCGCCGCAACGTCGAGGCCTTGCGCGCGCTCGCGGCCGCGGAACGGATCGATCTCGTGCACGCGCAGGGGATCGAGATCGCCCGTTGTGCCGTGATGGCCCGCCACCGCGGCCGTCCGCGCCTGATCACCTCTTATGTGGGAGCACCGCCGGCGCCGTCCTGGATGGCGCCGCCGCAGGACGCGATGGCGCGCGGCGACATCGTGATCGCGCCCTCGCAGTTCGCCGCCGACCTGATCGCCGCCCGCCACAAGATCCGGCGCGAGGCCGTGGTGGCGATCCACCCGGGGCTCGACACCGATCGGTTCGATCCGGCCCGGGTCAGCCTCGAGCGCGTGCAGGCGCTGCGCAGCGCCTGGCGTATCGGCCCGCGCGACCGGGTGATCCTGGCGCCCGGCCGGCTGGTTCCGGCGCAGGGCCAGTTGACCCTGGTCGACGCCGCCCGGCTGCTGGTCAATGGCGGCCTGCGCGAGGTGGTGTTCGTGCTGGCCGGCGATCGCACCGCCGATCCGGACTATACGGCGGCGGTCGACCGGCGGGTGGTGGCGCAGGGGCTCGGGCCGATCTTCCGGCGGGTGGCGCACTGCCCCGACATGCCGGCCGCCTATGCGATGGCGGACGCCGTGGCGGCGCCGGCGGAAGCGCCGAGCATCTTCAGCGCGGTCGCGGCCGAGGCGCAGGCGATGGCGCGCGCCGTGATCGTTTCCGAGATCGGCGCCCTGCCCGAACTGGTGCTGGCGCCGCCGCCCGGCGCTCCGGGACCGCGCACCGGCTGGCTGGTGCGCCCGGGCGATCCGGACGACCTCGCCCATGCGATCGCCGGGCTGCTGGCGGCGGGCGCGGCGGCCCGGCACGAGATCGAGGCGGAGGCGCGGTGGTGGGCCGAGACGGCGTTCGCCAAGCCGCAGATCATCGCCGCGACGCTCGCCGTCTATGGCGAGCTGCTCGCTGCCGGCTAGGGATTCTGCGACTTTGTGGCCACGCGCGAGCAGAATGCGGGCGGCTGCGGCGGCACGGCCGTTGACTTCCGCCGGGATAATCCCGATCTTCCGCGATTAATCGCGTTTTGCTGGGGTATGAGCGTGTGCCGCCCGCCCGGCGGTCGCGGCTTGTCGCAACAGATTGAGGAGCCTGCCCCATTCGTCGTCCGATGAGAGCCCCGGTGCCCGTCCAGAAGGACGGCCCGCGCGTCAATGACGAGATCCGCTCGCGCGATGTGCAGCTGATCGACCAAGCCGGTCACAATCACGGAAGCATCGAATTTCGGGACGCCATGGCATTGGCGACCGAAGCCGGTCTCGACCTGGTCGAGATCGCGCCCAATTCCGTGCCGCCGGTCTGCAAGATCATGGACTACGGCAAGTACAAGTTCCAGGCGCAGAAGAAGGCCGCCGAAGCTCGCAAGAAGCAGAAGGTGGTCGAGATCAAGGAGATCAAGCTGCGCCCGATGATCGACGATCACGACTACGACGTGAAGATGCGGGCGATGAAGCGGTTCTTCGAGGAAGGCGACAAGGTCAAGGTGACGCTGCGCTTCCGCGGCCGCGAAATGGCGCACCAGGAGCTCGGCCAACAGTTGCTCAACCGCGTCAAGGGCGACGTGCAGCCGCTCGCCAAGGTGGAGCAGGAGCCGAAATACGAAGGCCGCCAGATCGTCATGGTGCTGGCGCCGCGCTGACGCGGCGCCGTCATGCGCGGGCTCGACCCGCGCATCCACGTCTCACGCCACAAACAACGTCAAAGCCGTCATTCCGGCCGAGCGCTTGCCCGGAATGACCAACGTGGCGGTGGGCGAACCGCTACGCTTGCGGAGCAAACAGCTCCGCGGCTTGGATTTCCAGGCCGGGCGGGTCGAGGCGCAGCGCGCCGGCGCTGACAATGCGCGTCTCGATCACCTCGCCGACACCGCGCTTGTGGTGGATGACGCTGCGCCGATCCGGATCAACGATCAGATAGTGCTGAATGCTCGGGACCCGGAAGTAGCCGACCAGCTTGTCCCGAAAGTCCCTGGCAGCGGTGCTCGGCGACAGCACTTCCACCACGATCACAGGCGTATTGATCTCAAGCGTGTCGGGCGGAACCCGCTCGCCGCAGTAGACCATCACGTCCGGCTGGAAGGTGGTGTGGCGATCGATCCGCACCACCACGCTGTCGGGCAGCACGCGACATGGCAGGCGGGCGGCGGTAATGCCCGCCAATAATGCCATCGAGACGCTCAGCGTCGTCTCGCCGTGGCCGGCGCGCTCCGGCGACATCAAGACCGCCTCGCCGTCGATCAGCTCCCAGCGCTGCTCGGGCTGCTGTTCGGCCCAGCGCAGGAACTCGTCCACGGTCATCTTCGGCTTCAGCAGCGCCGTCATGCCGGAAAGCTAACACGCACGCTGCAGCCGGCCAATCCGGATGGGTGCGGCCCCATTCGCTGGCCGTCGCTCGCCGTAGCCCGGATGCAGCGCAGCGCAATCC
>DASWSO010000552.1:0-3247 GCA_036402635.1 Xanthobacteraceae bacterium | reverse complement strand
CCGGTGGCGACGCTGATCTGCGACAGGTCGAAGGTGACGTCGCCGGCCGCGTAGAGGTTCGGCACCGAGGTGCGCTGGTGCTGGTCGACGATCAGGCAGCTCTGCTCGTTCGCCTGCGACCCGATCCGGGTCGCGAGCTCGGACCGCACATGCGCTCCCAGGGCGGGATAGAGCACATCGAGCTCGATCCGCATGCCGCTCGCCATGATCGCGGTGACCGCGCCGCCGGCGAGCACCAGGTCGGCCACCGGCTCGTGCGGGATCGGTATTCCCACCAGCCTCAGCGCCTCCCGGTCGGCGTCGGAGATATCCAGGTCCTTGTCGGTGGCGAGGATGACGATGTCGGGCGTGTAGGTGCGCAGGAACAGCGCCTTCGCCATCACGCGCTGCAGCGGGCCGAGAATGCCGATGCGCCGGTCGGAGGCTTCGAAGCCGTCGCAGATCGGGCAGAACCGGATCGCGCCGCGATAGATGAACTCGGCCATGCTGGGCAGCGCCGGCTTCTCGTCGACGATGCCGGTGGCGAGCAGCACCTTGCGGGCCTCCAGCACCTCGCCGTCGATCCGCGCCGAGAACGTCTCGTCGCCTCCCGGTTGCAGCTCTTCCACCGTGCCGCCGCGCAGCTTGGCGCCGTAACGCTCCGCCTGCCGGCGCAGGCGCTCCAGCAGCTCGGGGCCGGCCACGCCGCCGGTGAAGCCCGGATAGTTGTGGCTCTCCGGGATTAGCGCGGCGCGGCTCGCCCCGGAATCGACCAGCAGCACACGCCGCCGGAACCGCGCCAGGTAGATGGCGGCGGTCAGCCCGGCCGGGCCGCCGCCGACGATCAGGCAATCGAGGGGCTCGCTGGTCGGCATGGTCTCACGCGTCGGAGGGACGTCAGTGGGGTACAACCGCGGCGGCCGCGGTCCGTTCAATCTGTTGCCGCAGCGCTACGCCGGCGTCGGACCATCGCCCCACGCCCAAGTCGGGCGCCGGACGCTATTGTGGCGCGTAGCCCGAACCGGTACGCACAGCGTTTGGGCTCCGGCGCTCTGAAGGCCCGCGCCAAGGTTGATTGATGGCCCAGAAGGTCCGCATCGCGCTCGACGCCATGGGAGGCGATCACGGCGCACCGGTAGTCGTTTCCGGCGCCGCGCTCTCGCTATTGCGCCACCTGGAAACGGAATACCTGCTGTTCGGCGACCGCGCGGTGGTGCAGCCCCTGCTGGACGGCAACCCGCGGCTGCAGGCGTCCGCGCGCCTGGTGCACACCGACGTTGCCGTGAAGATGGACGACAAGCCGAGCCAGGCGCTGCGCCACGGCCGCTGGAAGTCGTCGATGTGGCTCGCCCTGGACGCGGTCAAGCGTGGCGAGGCCGATGTGGCGGTCTCCGCCGGCAATACCGGTGCGCTGATGGCCATGTCGAAATTCAGCCTGCGCATGATGGCCGGCATCGACCGGCCGGCGATCGCGGGGCTGTGGCCCACGATGCGCGGGGAATCGATCGTGCTCGACGTCGGCGCGTCGATCGGCGCCGACGCCAACCAGCTGGTCGCCATGGCGGTGGTCGGGGCGGCGATGGCGCGTGTCCGGTTCGAGGTGGAGCAGCCCACCGTCGGCCTGCTCAATATCGGGGTCGAGGAGGTCAAGGGGCTCGAAGAGGTGCGCGAGGCCGGCCGCATCCTGCGGGATGCCAAACTGCCCGGAATGCACTATGTCGGCTTCGTCGAGGGAAGCGACATCGGAAAGGGTACGGCCGACGTGGTGGTGACGGAAGGCTTCGCCGGCAATATCGCGCTCAAGACGGCGGAGGGCACCGCGCGGCAGATCGGCCAGTATCTCCGGTCCTCGATGCAGCGGACATGGCGGGCGCGACTCGGCTATGTCTTGGCCAAGCCGGCATTCGATGCGTTGCGCGAGAAGATGGATCCGCGCAGGTCGAACGGCGGCGTGTTCGTCGGCCTCAACGGGATCGTGGTCAAGAGCCACGGCAGCACCGATCCGGAGGGCTTCGCGGCCGCAATCGACGTCGCCCACGATTTCGTCCGTCGCGGGCTGCTGGGAAAGATCGGCGAGGCCATGTCGCACTACAAGAGCGGGGCCGAGGGGCGCGAACGGGCCGGAGGGATAGCCTCGTGAGCGGCGTCCGTTCCGTGGTGCTCGGCTGCGGCAGCTATCTTCCGCAGCGGGCCCTCACCAATGCCGAGCTGGCCCGCATGGTGGACACGTCCGACGAGTGGATCGTGCAGCGCACCGGCATTCGCGAGCGCCACATCGCGGCTCCCGGCGAACTGACATCGGATCTCGGCATTGCGGCCGCCAAGGCGGCGCTGGCGGATGCCGGCCGCGAGCCGGCGGACATCGATCTGATCATCGTCGGGACCTCCACCCCGGACAATACCTTTCCGGCTGCGGCGGTGGCGATACAAGCCGGGCTGGGGATCACGCGCGGCGCCGCCTTCGACCTGCAGGCGGTGTGTTCCGGATTCGTCTTTGCGCTGACCACGGCGGACGCCCTTTTGAAGGCGGGCGCATTCAAGCGCGCGCTGGTGATCGGGGCCGAGACGTTCTCGCGCATCCTGGACTGGACCGACCGCGGGACCTGCGTGCTGTTCGGCGACGGCGCCGGCGCGGTCGTGCTGGAGGCGCAGTCCGCGGAGGTCGCCGATGGACGCGGTATCCTGACCGCGCACTTGCGCTCCGACGGACGCCACAAATCCAAATTGTATGTCGACGGCGGGCCGTCCTCGACCGGCACGGTCGGGCATCTGCGGATGGAAGGTCGGGAAGTTTTCCGGCATGCGGTGGCGATGATCACCGATGTGATCGAGGACGCCTTCGCCGCCACCGGTTACAGTGCCGACGACATCGACTGGTTCGTTCCGCACCAGGCCAACCAGCGCATCATCGACAGCTCGGCGCACAAGCTCGGCATCGATCCCGCCAAGGTCGTGGCGACCGTCGCGCTGCACGGCAACACCTCCGCGGCATCGATCCCGCTGGCGCTGGCGGCGGCGCGGGCCGACGGCCGGATCAAGACCGGTGACCTGGTCCTGCTGGAAGCGATGGGCGGCGGCTTCACCTGGGGGGCGGTGCTGCTGCGCTGGTGATCCGACCCGGCCGGCGGGTCGTCGGTTAACGCACCTTGCGGCGGAATTTTGCCTGCGGCATCATGGGGGTGCGGACGGCGGATGATTTAGCGCTCAAGCTCGGGAGGCAGGCGTGGGCGGCAAGACAGTGACGCGCGCAGATTTATGCGAAGCGGTC
>DASWSO010000551.1:0-7243 GCA_036402635.1 Xanthobacteraceae bacterium | reverse complement strand
CAGGCGACCGCCGACGAGCGCTCGATGGCGCTCGTCTACCTCGAGCGCTACCTCAAAGGCCGCCGCGAATAGCGGCGGAACACGGCCGGACCAACCGGAAGAACACCGATTGGCGCCCGCGAACGCCGACTTGGTCGGCGTGTTCGCCCCTGTTCTCGCGTCCGTTATCGGCCGACGTCGAGATCGATCCACACCGGCACGTGATCGGACGGCTTGTCGCGGCCGCGCACGTGTTTGTCGATGCCGGCGCCCTGCAGGCGGTCGGCGGCCTGCGGCGAGAGCAGCAGGTGGTCGATGCGCAATCCTTTGTTCCGCTGCCAGGCTCCGGCCTGATAGTCCCAGAAGCTGTAGAGGCCGGCGTCCGCCGTGGTGGCGCGCAGCGCGTCGGTGAGCCCGAGATGCAGCAGCGCGCGGAAGCGCTCGCGGGTCTCCGGCCGAAACAGCGCGTCGGTGACCCAGGCCGGCGGGTCGTAGACGTCGCGCTCGTCCGGGATGACGTTGTAGTCGCCGGCAAGCACCAGCGGCTCCTCCAGCGCCAGGCGCTCAGGGATGTAGTGAAGCAATCGCTCCATCCACTTGAGCTTGTAGGCATATTTCTCGGTCAGCGGCGGATTTCCGTTGGGCAGGTAGATCGAGGCGACCCGCAGCGCGCCGGACCGGGTCGACACCACCGCTTCGAGGAAGCGGGCATGGTCGTCCTCGTCGTCGCCCGGTAGCCGCGGCGTCACCTCGTCGAACGGCAGCTTGGAGAGGATGGCCACGCCGTTGAGCGCCTTCTGCCCATGGATGGCGACATTGTAGCCGGCCGCCTCCAGCGCCTCGCGCGGGAACGCCTCGTCGACGCACTTGGTTTCCTGCAGACAGACGATGTCCGGGGAGGTCTCGGCCAGCCAGGCGGTGAGGTTGTCGAGCCGCTGGCGGATCGAGTTGACGTTCCAGGTGGCGATGCGCATGCGTCCAAGTCCTTGAGCGGTCGCGGTATTGTTAACTGCGATGTAATGTGCGGAGCGGCCCGCTTTATGCTAGGAGAATTTCACTCTTAATCAGGGGATCATACGGGGGCACGCGCCTGGACCGGCGCCGGGGTGGGAGGAGTGACCTCCGGCCGACCGTGAAGGAGCAGGGCTCGGTATTTCGGAATGCGCAAACGCACATGGGTGATCGCGGCGGTGCTGGTGGCGCTCGCCGCGGCGGGTGTCGCCACGCGCGACCGCTGGGCGCCGCAGGGCGCGGTGGCGCAGGCGCCGCCGTCGGCGCGCGTGATCCCGGTCGAGACCGCGCTCGCCGTACGCAAGCCGATGCCGGTCAATGTCGACGCCCTCGGCACCGTGACGCCATTCGCCAGCGTCGCCATCAAGGCGCGGCTGGAGACCGAGATCGTCGACGTGCATTTCAAGGACGGCACCGACGTCAAGGAGGGCGATCTCCTGTTCACGCTCGACGCGCGTGCGCTGGAGGCGCAGATCGCCCAGACCGAAGGCTTGCTGGCGCGCGATAAGGCGCAACTGGAAGGCGCCGAGCGCGATATGCGCCGCTACACCGAGCTGCTCGCCCGCAGTGCCGGCACCCAGGTCAACGTCGACAACGCCAAGACCCAGGCCGACATGCTGCGCGGCACCGTCAAGGCCGACGAGGCCGCGCTGCGGAACCTGCGGGTTCAGCTCGGCTACACCAAGATCACGGCGCCGATCAGCGGCCGCGTCGGCGTCGCCAACGTGAAGCTCGGGAATTTCGTGCGTCCGGCGGACCTGACGCCGCTTGCGACCATCAACCAGATCAAGCCGGTCTACGTCACCTTCGCGGTCCCGCAGCGCTGGCTGCCGGATCTCAAGGCGGCGATGGGAGCCGGCAGCGCGCAAGTGCAGGCCAACGTGCAGGGTCAGGTGGAGCCGTCGGTCGGCAAGCTCGCCATGATCGAGAACACGGTCGACGCCACCACCGGCATGGTGCTGGTCCGCGCCATCATGAACAACACCGACGAGGCGCTGTGGCCGGGCTCGCTGGTCAACACGGTGCTCACCGTCCGCTCCGAGGAGGAGGTGGCGGTGCCGGCGGTGGCGGTGCAGACCAGCCAGACCGGCACCTACGTGTTCGTCATCAAGGACGGCGTCGCCAAGATGCAGCCGGTCACGGTCGAACGCACCTCCGGCGCGGAAGCGGCGATCGCCAAGGGGCTCGCCGGCGGCGAGACGGTGGTGATCGACGGGCAGATGCTGCTCTCCGACGGCACCAAGGTATCGACGCGCGCACCCAAGGTCGGATCCTAACGCGATGAACATTTCGGAGGCCTGCATCCGGCGTCCGGTGATGACCACGCTCATCACCGTCTCGATCGTGGTGTTCGGCATCTTCGCGTATCGGCTGCTGCCGGTGGCGGCGCTCCCGAAGGTGGATTTCCCGACCATCTCGATCACCGCCAGCCTGCCGGGCGCCAGTCCGGAGACGATGGCGGCCTCGGTCGCGTCGCCGATCGAGCGCCAGCTTTCCACCATTCCCGGCATCAGCTCGATGACGTCGTCGTCGGCGCTCGGCACCAGCCAGATCACGGTGCAGTTCGACCTCAACCGCGACATCGACTCGGCCGCGCTCGACGTGCAGACCGCGCTCACCGTGGCGCAGCGGCGGCTGCCGCCGGAGATGACGACGCCGCCGAGCTTCCGGAAGGTCAATCCCGGCGACTTCCCGGTGCTGTTCATCGCGCTGACGTCGAAGACGCTGCCGCTGTCGACGCTGAACGAATACGGCGACATCTCGCTCGGGCAGCAGATCTCGCAGCTGCCGGGCGTCGCGCAGGTGCTGATCTACGGCTCGCAGAAATTCGCCGTACGGGTGCAGGCGGACCCGGAAGCGGCGGCGGCGCGCGGACTGACGCTCGACGACATCCGCACCGCCGTCAACCGCGCCAATTCCAGCGCGCCGGTCGGCACCATGACGGGGCCGAAGCAGAACATCACGCTGCAGGCGACCGGGCAGATGGAGAAGGCGGACGCCTACCGCGACGTGGTGGTGGCCTGGCGCAACGGCTCGCCGGTCAAGCTCAACGAGGTCGCGCGCGTCATCGACAGCGTCGAGAACAACCAGATCGCCACCTGGTTCAACGACAGCCGCGCCATCACGCTGGCGATCCAGCGCCAGCCCGACGCCAACACGGTCGAGGTGGTGGACGCGGTGCGCGCCAAGCTGCCGGCGTTCCGCGCCCTGCTGCCGCCGTCGATCGAGATGAGCGTGATGCTCGACCGCTCGGTCTCGATCCGTGAGTCGGTGCACGACGTGCAGGAGACGCTGGCGATCGCCATCAGCCTGGTCATCCTGGTGATCTTCCTCTTCCTGCGCTCTGTGTCGGCCACCATCATCCCGGCGCTGGCGGTGCCGATCTCGCTGATCGGCACCTGCGGCGTGATGTACGTGCTCGGCTTCTCGATCAACAACATGACGCTGCTGGCGCTGACGCTCTCGGTCGGCTTCGTGGTCGACGACGCCATCGTCATGCTGGAGAACATCGTCCGCCATATCGAAGGCGGCATGCGGCCGTTCGAGGCCGCCATCAAGGGCGCGCGCGAGATCGGCTTCACCATCGTGTCGATCACCTTCTCGCTGATCGCGGTGTTCATCCCGGTGCTGCTGATGGGCGGCATGGTCGGCCGCATCTTCCGCGAGTTCGCGGTCTCGATCTCGGTCGCCATCATCGTCTCCGGTTTCGTCTCGCTGACGCTGACGCCGATGCTGTGCGCCCGCATGCTGCGCGGCCATCACAGCGGGCCGGCGAAGCGGCCGAACTTCGTGCTGCGCGCCTTCGAGGCGCTCTTCAACCTGATGCTGCGCAGCTACGAATGGTCGCTCGACAAGGTGCTGCGCGCGAAGTTCGTGATGCTGATCATCACCTTCGCGACGCTCGGCGGCACCGTGTACCTCTACACGATCGTGCCGAAGGGCTTCTTCCCGGTGGAGGACACCGGATTCCTGATCGGCACGACCGAGGGCGCGACCGATTCCTCGTTCGCCGCCATGGTGGAGCGCCAGCGCAAGGTGGTGGAGATCATCCGCGCCGATCCGGCGGTCGACTACGTGCAGTCGACCGTGGGTGCCGGCGGCCCCAATCCGACCGCGAATTACGGCCGGCTGTTCATCGGGCTGAAGCCGAAGAAGGAACGCGACGCGGCGCCCGCCGTGATCCAGCGGCTGCGCCGCACGACCGCGGCGGTGCCCGGCATGCAAGCCTTCTTCCAGCCGATCCAGAACATCAATGTCGGCGGCCGCGTCTCCAAGAGCGAGTTCCAGTACACGCTGCAATCGAGCGACTCGGCGACGCTGTACCGGCTGGCGCCGGAGCTGCGCGACAAGCTCGCCGAGCTGCCGGTGCTGCGCGACGTCACCACCGACCTCTACGTCAAGAACCCGATGATGTCGGTGCAGGTCGACCGCGAGAAGGCGGGCGCGCTCGGCATCACCGTCGACCAGGTGCGCCAGCAGCTGTTCAACGCCTACGGATCGCGCCAGGTCGGCACCATCTACACGCAGACCAACGACTACCAGATCATTCTGGAGATCGATCCCAAGTTCCAGGCCGACCCGTCCGACCTCACCCGCATCTATCTGCCCGCGGTGGGCGGCAAGACGGTGCCGCTGAGCGCGGTCGCGACCGTCAAGCCGAGCGTCGGGCCGCTGCAGATCAACCACCAGGGCCAGCAGCCGGCGGTGACGATCTCGTTCAATGTCGCGCCGGGGAGCTCGCTCGGGCAGGCGGTCGACGAGATCCGCCGGGTCGAGCAGGAGATGCGGCTGCCGCCGACCATCTATACCGGCTTCCAGGGCACCGCGCAGGTGTTCCAGGAGTCGCTGAAAGGGCAGGGGATCCTGATCCTGGCGGCGATCTTCGCCGCCTTCGTGATCCTCGGCATCCTGTACGAGAGCTTCATCCACCCGATCACCATCATCTCCGGCCTGCCGTCGGCCGGCATCGGCGCCATCCTGACGCTGATGGCGTTCAAGATGGATCTGAGCGTGATCGCGATGATCGGCATCGTGATGCTGGTCGGCATCGTCAAGAAGAACGCCATCATGATGGTGGACTTCGCGATCGAGCGCCGCCGCGTCGGGGTGAGCGCGGAAGCCGCCATTCGCGAGGCCTGCCTGCTGCGCTTCCGGCCGATCATGATGACGACGTTCGCGGCGATCTTCGGTGCGCTGCCGATCGCGCTCGGCGCCGGCGCCGGGGCCGAGCTGCGCCAGCCGCTCGGCGTCTCGGTGGTCGGCGGCCTGTGCCTGTCGCAGCTGTTGACGCTCTACATCACGCCGGTGATCTACCTCTACCTCGACCGCATCGACCGCCGCCTGAAGCGCTCGCTGGAGCCGCAGCTGGAAGAGGTGGAGCCGGTGCCGGAGCGCCCGCGCGCCGTCGCGGCGGAATAGCCCGATCGTCTGGCACCGGTTTTGTATGGCGCTGTCGGCCGCACCTCGCGGCGCCGCTGCACAGGAGAGCTATCGATGATGCGTTTCGCCCGGCTGCTCGCGTCTGCGGCAGCCTTGCTCGCTGCCTGCTCGCTGGCGCAGGCGCAAGGCTGGCCGACGAAGCCGATCCGCGCGATCATCCCGTTCGGCGCCGGCAGTGCGACCGACGTTGTCCCGCGCGTCGTGTTCGAGCAGCTGTCGAAGCAACTCGGCCAGCCGATCGTGGTCGAGAACCGCGGCGGGGCAGGGGGCACGATCGGGGCGACCCTCGCCGCCAAGGCGGACCCCGACGGCTACACCATCATGGCGACCTCGTCGGCCTTCACCGCCTCACCGGCGCTCTATCCCAATCTCGGCTACGACGCCGAAAAGGACTTCGTGGCAATCGGCGCCATCGGGAATGCTCCGAACGTCTTCATCATCGCCCCCTCGCGCGGGATCAAGACCATCCAGGAGTTCGTCGCGCAGGCGAAGGCGAAGCCGAACGCGTTCAGCTTTGTTTCGCTCGGTGTCGGCTCCGGCGTCTACATCAGCGCCGAACGGTTCCGTCACGCCGCCGGCTACGAGGCCATCAACACGCCGTTTCGGGGCGGGGCCGAGGGCCTGACCGAAGTGATCGCCGGGCGCGTCGACTACTATTTCTGCCCGATCGCGACCGCGCTGCCGTTCATCCGGGAGGGACAGGTGCTGGCGCTCGCGGTCGGCAGCGCGACCCGCTCGAGCGTGCTGCCGGACGTGCCGACGACGCTGGAGGCGGGATTTCCCGATTCCGACTACACCGGCTGGTACGGCCTGCTGGCACCGGCCAAGACGCCGCCCGAGATCGTCAACCGGCTGCATGATGAGCTGCAGAAGGCGTTGCGCGCGCCCGCGGTGGTCGAGCGGCTGAGCCAGCTCGGCGTCGAGCCGCTGCATCTCAGTGCGCCGCAATTCGACGAACGCATCCGGCGGGAGATCGTCGAGATCGGCGGCTTCCTGCAGAAGATCGGCGCCAAGGTGAATTAGCGAAAGCCCGCTGGAGCGGCGCACCGGAGGCGCCGCCGCAGCCGCCTAGATCGAGAAGCTGGTGCCGCAGCCGCAGGAGGCGGTGGCGTTCGGGTTGTGGACCTTGAACGAGGCGCCGATCAGGTCGTCGACGAAGTCGATCTCGGAGCCGGCGAGGTACTGCGAGGAGACCGGATCGACCAGCACCACCGCGCCTGCGCGCTCGATCACGACGTCGTCGCCGGCGCGCTCGCGCTCCATGTCGAACTTGTACTGGAAGCCGGAGCAGCCGCCGCCCTCGACGCTGACGCGCAGCATGGTGCCGGCCGGCTCACCTTGCAGGATCTCGCCGATGCGGCGCGCGGCGCGCTCGCTCACTCGGATCTCCGTCATTGCCAAGCTCTCCTCAGGGCCGCGCGGCGTTGCCAGGCGGCCTGTCCGATAGTTATGTGCGCCACCGGCAAGGGTCAATCGCGCACGGCGCAGGGATTGAGGCAATGGCGATCGACGCGCCGCGCGAGCGGGCAGCCTACGCGGTGCACCCGCGGGCCAGCCGCGGCCGGCTGCATCCGGAGCCGGAGTTCCCCAACCGCAACGTCTTTCGGCGCGATTGCGACCGCATCATCCACTCGGCCGCGTTCCGCCGCCTCAAGCACAAGACCCAGGTGTTCGTGGTGCACGAGGGCGACCACTACCGCACCCGGCTGACCCATACGCTGGAAGTGACCCAGATCGCCCGCTCGCTGGCGCGCGCGCTCGGGCTCGACGAGGACCTGGCCGAGGCGCTGGCGCTCGGCCACGACCTCGGCCA
>DASWSO010000550.1:0-3362 GCA_036402635.1 Xanthobacteraceae bacterium | reverse complement strand
TCAAACAGGGCGATCAAGGCCGGCTGAACGGTCCGCTGCAGGAACGGCGCGAACACGAACAGACCCCAGAGGCCGTAGATGATGCTGGGGATGCCGGCGAGCAGCTCGATCGCGATGCCGATCGGGCGCCGCAGCCAGAGCGGGCACAGCTCGGTCAGGAACATTGCGATGCCGAGTCCGATCGGCACCGCGAAGATCATCGCGATCGCGGAGGTGACGACCGTGCCGTAGATCGGCGCCAGTGCGCCGAATTTCTCCGTGACCGGGTTCCAGCTCTGGCTGGTGAGAAAGCTGAAGCCGAAGGTGCGCAGCGCCGGCAGCGAGCCGATGACAAGGGACAGGACGATTGCGCTGAGGAGGAGCAGCACGCTCAAGGCGGCCGCGCGGGTCAGATTGCGGAAAACAGTTTCGCTCAGACGCAGCCGCGAAAGCGCCCTAGCGCGCTGCGTGGTCTGCGTCGGCAGCCTGCCCGTCGTCAACGCCATGTCGGTCACGGGTCGCCCCCCGGCGGACTGCATTCCCGGCTCCCTGGCTGGCGCTTGCATGCCACCTTATGGCGGCTGCATGCAGGCGGACACAAGCAGGGGCGCCGCTCGATGAAATTAGTGGAGAAAGGCGCCGGGGCGCCCTTCGGTTCTCTTGCAACCGTCAGTGCGCGGCCGCGTACAGCGGCTTGCCGCTCGCATCCTTGATCTGAGTCGCCCAGACCTTCCGGACGGCGTCGACGACATTGTCCGGCATCGGCACGTAGTCGAGTTCCTCGGCCGTCTTGCGCCCGTTCTTGTAGGCCCAGTCGAAGAATTTCAGGGCCTCCGCCGCGACCGCCGGATCCCGTGGCTCTTTGTGCATCAGGATAAAGGTGGCGCCGGTGATCGGCCATGTCTCGGCACCCGGCTGGTCGGTCAGGATGACGTTGAACCCGGGCGTGCCGGTCCAGTCAGCATTGGCGGCCGCGGCCTGGAATGCCTTCGCCTCCGGAGTTGCCGGCTTGCCGTCCTTGTTGATCAGCTTGGCGGAGTTGAGCTTGTTCTGCTTCGCGTAGGCGTACTCGACGTAGCCGACCGAACCCTTGGTGTTGGCGACGTTGTTGGCGACGCCTTCGTTGCCCTTGGCACCGATGCCGCCCGGCCACTCGACCGCGGTGTTGGCTCCGACCTTGGACTTCCAGTCCGGGCTCACCTTTGACAGGTAATCGGTGAAGATGAAGGTCGTGCCGGATCCATCGGAGCGGTGCACCACCGCGATCGGCTGGGACGGCAGCTTGATGTTGGGATTGAGCTTGGCGATGGCGGGATCGTCCCACTTCTTGATGTCGCCAAGGAAGATCTTCGCGACGGTCGGGCCGTCGAGCACAAGCGAGCCGGGCGCAATCCCGTCGACATTGATGACCGGCACGACGCCGCCCATCACCATCGGGAACTGCACCAGGCCGGCCTTGTCGAGATCCTGCGGCTTCAGCGGCATGTCGGAGGCGCCGAAGGTCACGGTCTTCGCTTGGATCTGCTTGATGCCGCCGCCGGAGCCGATCGACTGATAGTTCAGCCCAACGCCGGTCTCCTTCTTGTAGATGTCGGCCCACTTCGCATAGAGCGGATACGGGAAAGTCGCGCCGGCGCCCGAAATGTCGGCCGCAGGCGCCGCCAAAGTGGAGGCAGCCAGCGCGGCGCCACCGATGATGAGTGCTTTGAGGAATGTCATAGACGCTCTCCGTCATGCAGGCCGGCGCGGTCGCGCGGCGCGGTTATTGTCCGGCTTGGCGGGCCGGCTGGTCGTAGCTTGCGGCACGCGTGCGCTCGACCGGCCTCTCACGCTTCACGCACGAAGCAGGCCGAAGTTCCGCGCCAGGTTTTCTTAGGTCCCGCACGTCGCCCTTCTACGAGCTTGCCGTTGCGGTTTTGTGACAATGTAAGCCGCTGATGTCGCGATCGTTTCCGCGTCTAGGCAGGCGCCGCGACGCGCGGCAGGACGACCGTGAACGTGGCGCCCTCGCCCGGTCTGCTCTCGATAAGCAGCCGGCCACGGTGGTGATTGACGATGTGCTTGACCAGCGCCAGCCCGAGGCCGGTGCCGCCTTCCGCCCGGCTCTGACCGACATCGACGCGATAGAAGCGCTCGGTCAGACGCGGCAGATGCTCCGGAGCAATGCCGGGCCCGAAATCGCGCACCGAAATCCGTGCCTCGAAGGCGTCTCCAAGCGGCGCCCGCGTGACCGCGACTTCGACGCGCCCGCCGGAGCCACCGTATTTGAGCGCATTCTCGATCAGGTTTTCGGACACTCGGACGAGTTCGTCGCGGTCGCCCCGCGCGACCACCGGTTCGGGGGCGTCGATCGTGACCGCAACACCTCGATCGCGAGCCAGCATCTGCAATCCGTCTGCGACCTCACGCACCAGCGCGGTGAGCTCGACCGGCGTCTCGGGCGGAACATGCGCGTTGAGCTCGATGCGCGAGAGCGAGAGCAGGTCGTCGATCAGCCGCGCCATGCGCCGAGCCTGATCCCTCATGACACCGAGAAAGCGCTCGCGCGCATCCTCGTCCGCACGGGCGGAGCCTTGTAGCGTGTCGATGAAGCCGGAGATGGCGGCCAGCGGCGTTCTTAGCTCGTGACTCGCATTGGCGACGAAATCGGCCCGCATTTCCTCGACCCGGCGCAGCGGGGCCAGATCATGGAACGTGAGCAACAGCCCTGCCCGTTGCGAGGGCGCGCCGGCCGGAACCGGGGCGGCGTGCACCTCATACCACCGGTCGATCGGAACCCGTTCGCTGAATTCGGCGCGCTGCGCCTCGCCGCTCGCGATCGCACGGCGAATAACGTCGAGGACGGCCGGAATGCGGATCGCAAGCGACACCGGCTCGCCCAGCCGGAGCGCCGGCGCCAAGGCACGCGCGGGGGCGTTGAGGGCCACCACCGTTCCATCAGCGTCGAGCACGATAACGGGTTGCGGGAACGCGTCGACCATGCCGCGGAGAATGTCGACCGCGGCCACCGGTGACCTGTCCGCGCTTGCCCCGAGGCCTAAGCCGGCCGGCGCGGGCGGAGCGCCGGACACCCCGCTCCACAGCGCAACCGCGAGCACCACGAGCCCTGCCGCCAGTGCATGCAGCGGATCCAGCCGGGAGGTCGCGGCCAACAGGGCGAGCATGGCGAGGCTGGAAACCAGGACGGCGCGCGCCGGTCTCAGTCGCGGCCACCATCCGGCTCGAGCGGGCTCACTGCGCCCGTTGTCGAATGTCATGGACCGGTTCAGGGGCCGACTCGGCGGCAGGCGCAAGGGGCGCCTCCGTCACGGCATCTTGCGGCCGCGACTTGCCGAAGTTCACCCACAGCTCGCGGACGCCCAGAATCACCAGCGCGAGGATGA
>DASWSO010000549.1:0-2113 GCA_036402635.1 Xanthobacteraceae bacterium | reverse complement strand
ATGCGCCTCGCAGCACCAGCCAGGCGAGCCGCGGCTTGCCAAGGCGCACGCGCTCGCGCGGCGGAGCCCAGCCGCGCGCCACCATGCCGTCCAGCATGGCACGGTAGACGTTGCCCATGATCTGCGGCGCGCGCACGATCTTGCGCGGCCATCGCCTCATCACGATTTGCGCCTGCTCGAAATGCTCGCGCCCGCGCTCGACCACCGGCTCGCAGACTTTGCCGATCGCCGGATGCGCAATCACAGTGTCGGGATCGGTGCTGGAAATACCCGCCGCGTGCAGCGCCTCGTACGGCAGGTAAAGCCGGCCAATGCCGGCGTCCTCGTCGATGTCGCGCAGGATGTTGGTGAGCTGCAGCGCGCGCCCGAGATGATGCGCGAGCAGCCTGCCGTCGCTCTCGTTCATACCGAAGACGCGAACCGACAGCCGCCCGACCGCACTGGCGACCCGGTCGCAGTAGAGATCGAGGGTCGCGAAATCGGGCGCGCGAATGTCCTCGAGCGCGTCCATCTCCATGCCGTCGATGACCGCCTCGAAGTCTTCCTTGCGCAGCCCGAACCGCTGCACCGCCTGCGCCAGCCCGCGCAGCGGCGGCGGCGCGTTGCCGGCATAAAGCGCGTCGATGTCGGCGCGCCAGGCGGCCAAGTCCGTCACGCGCTGCGGACGCGGCGCGTCGGAGTCCGCGATGTCGTCGACCTTGCGGCAGAACGAATAGATCTCGAACATCGCGTCGCGCTGCACCTGCGGCAGGATCCGCATCGCCAGATAAAACGAGCTGCCGGACGCGCGCTGCGCGGCCGGGGCCTCGGTCGATTCGATCGTGGATACGCTGCTGCTCATCTGGGCTAGTCGGGCCTGCTCAACGCGCGAGAAAAGCGGCCGATGAGGCCCTTGGCAAGGGCGAGCACGCCCAACCGCGCCGTGGCCGGCTTGGTGAGGTGCACCGGCTCGCTCAGCGGATCGCGGGCCTGCAGCACGCGCACGAGGTGCTCGGCGAAGGTTTGGATGACCGAAATCTCCAATCCAAGCCGCGTATCGTGCACCACCGCGGAGAGCGGGCGGCCCTGCGCCAGCAAGCCTTCGGTGCGGACCGCGAGCTTGCGCAGGCAGGCGCGCAGCGCCGGCGAGGCGCGCGGCTCGCCCAGCGCCTCGACGCTTGTGCCGGCTTCCGCCAGCGCGTCGAGCGGCACGTAGACGCGGTCGAGATCGCGGTAATCCTTCCCGCAGTCCTGCAGATGATTGATGATCTGCAGGGCCGCACAGAGCGGGTCGGATGCGCGCCAGGTCTCGCGGCCTTCACCGTGCACGTCGAGCACGAAGCGGCCGACCGGCATGGCCGAGTAGGTGCAGTAGGCGATGAGGTCGTCCCAGTCGGCATAGCGCCGCTTGGTGACGTCGAGCCGGAACGCGGTGAGCAGGTCCTGCGCGTGGCGCGGCGGCAGCTCGCGCTTCGCCAGCGCTTTCCGTAGCGCCACGCCTTCGCGATCCTCCTCGCTGTTGCCGAGCAGGCTCTGCTCCAGCCGCTCGAGCAGCGCCAGCTTCTCGGGCTCCGTCAGCGTGGTGTGATCGGCGATGTCGTCGGCGGTGCGCACGAATTCGTAGAACGCGAGGATGATGCCGCGGTGGCGCGGATGCACCAGCCTGGAGGCGACGGGGAAGTTCTCGTCGCGGTGACCCTTGCCGGATCGCAGCTCGCCCGCACCCGCCATCAGCGCACCGTCGGGCTCGCCTGCACGCGCCCCTTCCAGCTGCCGCCGCGCCCGCGCATGTACTGGTAGGCGGAGTCGAGCGTGTAGGCCATGTAGGCGAGCGCGATCGCCGGCAGCGCCAGCGCCCATAAGGGTGAGAGTCGGTAGAACCGCAGCGTCGGCACGAAGGCGAGCGTCATCAGGCCCCAGGCCACCAGCCCGAGGAATCGGATACCGCCTTCGCCGAACAGCGCCAGCAACGGTGGCGCCATGTAGGTCAGCGCCATGCCGAGCGTGGTACCGGCAAGCAGCAGCGGCGAATAGCCGAGCTGCGCGTAAGCCGAGCGCGAGACCATACGGCGCACGTCGTCCCAGTGCGGATAGGGCCGGATGCTGCGCACCCGCTCGGTGAGGCCAAGCCAGA
>DASWSO010000548.1:0-1915 GCA_036402635.1 Xanthobacteraceae bacterium | reverse complement strand
GCGAATTGACTTGGCCCGGTGAAACAATAGAGTGCCGCTCCATCGATCGCGGTGCACCGCGATCGATGGAGCGGCACTCTATTGTTTCACCGGGCCAAGTCAATTCGCCGGGCGTTGCTGCGCGCGCGGCGCCGAGCCGGCGCGTGGCTGCTCTGCCTGCGGCTTCGATTTCGGCGCCGGTTTGCTGCGCTTGCCCGGCTTCTCCTTCGGCACTTCCTTGTCGAAGCCGACATAGACCACGTAGGCGTCGAGATCGGCCGGATTCGGATTCGGGAAGCTCAGGTTCTCCTCGATGTGCACGAAGGTGGCGTTGGGCGCTCCGGCCGGCACCGCCACCGGCACCCGGTAGAGCTTGCTCCACACCGTCTTCGGGTCCGGGCCTTCCTGCACCACCGCGACCCGCAGCGGCACGTCCAGCTGCGGTGGGGCGCCGAGCGGGCCGATGATGATGCGGCCCTGCACGCCGATCTTCATCACCATGTTGCCGGCTGCGACCCGGCATTCACGCGCCAGGCGGCCGACCGTCGCCTGGTAGCGCACATTGGTGGCGGCGCTGTCTCCCGGACCGAAAACCGTCAGCGTCGAGGTGCCAGACCGGATGTCGAGCGGCGGGCAGTCGATCTCTTCCGCCTCGCCGGCGCCGCCCGGCGATTGGCTCGGACCGGCCGGCGCGCCGAGAAAGAAGTTCTTCACGCGGTCGGTCCAAGACCCCTGCGCGGAAGCGTTGCCGGTCGCGGCGGTAGCGAGCACAAGCGCAAGCAGGAGCGCGCGCGCCCCGTGTTCATGCTTGAAATTCTTATTCACGGACATCGGAGGAGTCCTGACCTGCAATCGGTTGGCGCTGTTCAGGGAATGGAGCGATGCAACGTCGGCCACATAACAACGGGATTGCGGCAGACGGAAGCCCGCGGCTCAACGGCGCTCGTCGCCGGCGAGCAGCGCGTAAAGGAGATGGTCCTGCCACGCGCCGTTGATGCACAGATATTTGCGCGCGAGGCCCTCATGGAAGAAGCCGCATTTTTCCAGCAGCCGGATCGAAGCGGAGTTGGTCGGAATGCAGGCCGCCTCGAGCCGGTGCAGGCGCAGCGGGCCGAAAGCAAACGGGATGAGTGCGCGCACCGCCTGCGTCATATAGCCCTGCCGCGCGTAGGGGGCTCCCATCCAGTAGCCGAGGCTGCCGGCTTGGGCGACGCCGCGGCGCACGTTCGCCAGGGTCAACCCGCCGACCAGCGCATCGTCGGAGCGGCGGAACACGAAGAAGGCGTAACCCTGGTCGGTGCGCACGTCCTCGGCGTAGCGGCGCAGCCGGCGCCGGAACGCCGGGCGCGTGAGGTCGTCGCTTGGCCAGGTCGGCTCCCATGGCACCAGGAAGGCGCGGCTCTGTTCCCGCACCGAAGCCCATTCGAGGAAGTCGGTGGCGTCCGGCGTACGCAGCACGACGCCGTCGCCTTCGATCACTGGAATGGATTCGGCGAGGCTCGCCGTGCGGAACAGCGCCATGCGTTGGTCGGGATCGCTACCGAGCGTTGCTCGGCCTGTTGTTACAGCCAGTCTCGCATCAGGCGGCGCGGCGGCCAAGCCCCTCGGCAATCCGCGCCGTCTTCTCCAGGCCCTGCTTGGGTCCGAGCGCCGCGATGGCCGGACGACTGCGGGCGATCAGCGACCGCCCGGCCACCCGCGTGCTCTCGACGCTGACGGCGTCGATCTTGGCGACGATCTCGGCGATGGTGAGCGGGTGCCCATAGGTCATGATCTGGCGTGCGAGCTGCTCGGCGCGGGCCGACGAGCTCTCCATCGCCATCAGCATGCCGGCCTTCATCTGCGCCTTAGCGCGCGAGACCTCTGTCTCCGTGATTGTTTCCGCCGCTTCGGCGATTTCGTCAGTCACGACTTGCATCAGCTCCGGTGCATCGCG
>DASWSO010000547.1:0-4202 GCA_036402635.1 Xanthobacteraceae bacterium | reverse complement strand
GAGACCGCGTCCGAATAGGCGTCGAACAGACGCCTTTCGTCGGCGGCGCGCCCTGCGAGGTCTTCGCTGCGATCGATTGCGTCAAGGATGAAGGTGGGGGTGAGGTCGAACATGGTGCCGCCGAGGTATGCACCCGGGCGGCGGCGTTCAATGTCGCGCCAGCGCTGCGCCGCTCGCATGGCCGCGACACATTCACCCGGCGAGCGCTTCCATCCGGCGCAAGGTCGCAACGGCGTTGGCGGCGGCTTCGCCGCGGATGGTGTTGTCGAAGATGCACCAGGCCGGCACGCCGCTTCCGGCGTGCTCCAGCAGCGCACGCGCGAGCGCGTCGAGGTAGGCGGGCTCGTAGCCGGAGAAATACATCTGCGGCGAGCCGTGCAGGCGGTAATAAATGAGCCCGGCCCAGCCGCCCGGCTTGGCGGCGGCTTCCACGCGCGCCGGGTCGGCCGCCACCCGCGCCACCGCGAAGCTGCGCAACGCGTCGTCAGCCTCGGCGGTGAACCAGGTCGGGTGGCGTGGTTCGCACACCACGGCGCCGCTCCAGCGTTCGCGCAGCAGCGCGAGGAACGGCTGCACCACCGCGGGATCGTAAGCGAAGCTCGGCGGCAGCTGCACCAGCAGCGGCCCGCGCTTCTCTCCAAGCGCGCTCGTCTCCGCGACAAAAGCTTCGAGCGGCTCCGCCACATCGACCAGCCGGCGCTCATGCGTGATCGCGCGCGGCAGCTTCACGGCGAAGCGGAAGTCGGCCGGTACCGACGCGGCCCAGCGCGCATAGGTCGCCGGCCTGTGCGACCGATAGAAGGACGAGTTGATCTCGGCGGCGGAGAACACCCCGGCATAGCGGGCGAGCTGGCTTCCCTCCGCTGGAAAGTGCTCGGCGTGCACGCGCGGCACGGTCCAGCCGGCGGTGCCGATCCGCAGCAAGCCCAGATCGGGCCGCGGCGCGTTCCGGCTCAATGAATCTCCGGCTCCGGGATGCCGCCGCGGCCTTCGAGGAAGTCGAAGTCGCAGCCCTCGTTGGCCTGCCGGATGTGCTGCCCGAACAGCCGATTGTAGCCGCGCGGATAATCGCGCGGCGGCGGCTTGTAGGTCTTCAGCCGCTCGGCGATCTGCGCGTCGGTGAGATTCACGCTGATCGTGCGCCCCGGCACGTCGAGGGCGACGATGTCGCCGGTGCGTAGCGCTGCCAGCGGTCCGCCGACGGCGGCTTCCGGCGAGACATGCAGGATGCAGGCGCCGTAGCTGGTGCCGCTCATGCGGGCGTCCGAGATGCGCACCATGTCGCGCACGCCTTGCTTCAGGAGCTTCTTCGGGATCGGCAGCATGCCCCATTCCGGCATGCCGGGACCGCCGATCGGGCCGGCATTGCGCAGCACCATGACATGGTCGGGCGTGACGTCGAGGTTCTCGTCGTTCACCGCCGCCGTCATCTCGTCGTAGCTGTCGAACACCAGCGCCGGCCCGGTATGCTGCAGCAGCCGCTCCTCGGCCGCCGGCGGCTTGATGACGCAGCCGTCGGGCGCGAGGTTGCCGTAGAGGATGGCGGTGCCGCCGGACGCCGAGACCGGCTTGTCGAACGGCCGGATCACATCCTCATCGTAGATGCCGCCGTTCGCCAGCGCCTCGCCGAGCGTGCCGCCGGTGACGTTGACGGCGTCGAGATGCAGCTTCTCCTTCAGCCGCGACAGCAGCCCCAAAATGCCTCCGGCGATGTGGAAATCCTCCATCAGCCACTGCCCGGAGGGACGCAGGTTCGCCAGCACCGGAACGCGCGCGGCAAAGTCGTCGAAGTCCTTCAGGCTGATCGGAACGCCGGCGCGGCGCGCCATCGCCACCAGGTGGATCATCGCATTGGTCGAGCCGGCGAGCGCACTGTGCACCACCAGCGCGTTCTCGACCGACTTGCGCGTCATGATGTCGGAGGGCTTCAGGTCCTCCCAGATCATCTCCACGATGCGGCGCCCGCAGGCCGACGCCATGCGCGGATGCGCCGCGTCGGCCGCGGGGATCGACGACGCGCCCGGCAGCGTGAAGCCGAGCGCTTCCGCGATCGAGGTCATGGTCGAGGCGGTGCCCATGGTCATGCAGGTCCCGTGCGAACGGGCGATGCCGGCCTCCATGTCGTTCCACTGCTGGTTCGAGATGGTGCCGGCCTCCTTCTCGGCCCAGTACTTCCAGGCGTCCGAGCCGGATCCGAGAATTTTTCCGCCGAAGTGCCCGCGCATCATCGGACCGGCCGGCATGTAGATCATCGGCAGGTCCATCGAGATGCCGCCCATGATGGTGCCGGGCGTGGTCTTGTCGCAGCCACCCATCAGCACGGCGCCGTCGACCGGGTGCGAGCGCAGCAGCTCCTCGACTTCGAGCGCCAGCAGGTTGCGGTAGAGCATGGTGGTCGGCTTCACGAAGCTTTCCGACAGCGACAGCGCCGGCAGCTCGACCGGGAAGCCGCCGGCCTGCCAGACCCCGCGCTTGATCTCCTCGGCGCGGGTGCGGAAATGCCCGTGGCAGGGCTGCAGGTCGCTCCAGGTGTTGATGATGGCGACGATCGGCTTGCCGATGAATTCATCGCGCTCGTAGCCCATCTGCAGCGCGCGCGAGCGGTGGCCGAACGAGCGCAGGTCGGACGGACCGAACCAGCGCTGGCTACGGAGCTCTTCAAGCTGTTTGCGTTTCGCCATTGCAATACCGCCGTGCTGCATGCCTATGCGGTCACCGGCCGTTGGCCTTGCGCCAAGCCGCGAACTCGCTGCGGGTCTTTTCCTCGGTCGCCGGATAGAGCCCGAGGATCGAGCGGCCGGCCATCACCTGCTCGGTGACGAAGTCCTCGAACGCGGTCATCTCCACGGTCTCGTCGGCGATCTCGTCGGCAATGTGCGCCGGGATCGCCACGACACCGTCGTGGTCGCCCACCATCACGTCGCCAGGAAACACCGGCACGTCACCGCAGCCGATCGGGACGTTGATGTCGAGCGCCTGGTGCAGGGTGAGATTGGTGGGGGCCGACGGCCGGTGATGGAACGCCGGGATATCGAGCTGCGCGATCTCGTGGGAGTCGCGAAAACCCCCGTCGGTGACGATGCCGGCGACGCCGCGCTTCATCAGCCGCGTCACCAGGATCGAGCCGGCAGAGGCGGCGCGCGCGTCCTTGCGGCTGTCGATTACGAACACCGCGCCGGGCGGACATTCCTCCACCGCCTTGCGCTGCGGGTGCGCGCGGTCCTGGAAGACGGTGATCGGGTTGATGTCCTCGCGCGCCGGAATGTAGCGCAGCGTGAACGCCTCGCCGACCATCGGCAGGACGCGCGGATTGAGCGGCTGAATGTCCTGGATGAACTGGTTGCGCAGGCCCCGATTGAACAGCGCGGTGGTAAGGGTGGCGGTGCTGACGGTCTTGAGCTTGTCGCGGGTCTGAGGACTGAGCCGGCTCATGCTGCCTCGTCGTGAAAGCGGAACGGTTCAGCCCTCGCCCTGCTGCGACGACAGATAGGTCTGCAGCGCGACGGCCTTGTCCCCACTTTCGATCAGCCGTTCCACAATGTCGACCAGAAAGCGGAACTGCTCGCGGCCGAGGCAGCCGAACTCGACGTCGTTGATGCGCCGCTGCATGGGCGCCAGCCGCTCCAGCAGCGTATGTCCCTTGGCCGAGACCGTGAGGGTGACGCGGCGGCGATCGCGCTGGTCGGTCTTCTTGTGCACGAGGCCGAGCTGCACCAGCCGGCGCACCGTCGAGGTGATGAAGGCGCCGGAGAGGTGCAGGTGGTCGGCGACGCGCTTCACGCTCACGTCGCCCTCGGTCGACAGGTGCGCGACCGAGATCAGCGTCGTGTATTCGATGCCGGCGAGCCCGATTACCTTCGCATGGCCGGCGCGGATGCGCTCGTGGCGGGCCAGGAATCCGAACAGGCCGTGCACCAGGTAGCGGAACTCACGGTCGCTGCCGCCGTGCAGCAGTTCGGGCCGCGAGATGGTCAGCGGAAAGCGTGATTTCTCAGGCCTGGCCGGTTTGCGCGCGGGCTCCGGCGTTGCCGGTGCCGCGGTGGAGCGCTTCTTGGCGGATACGGCCATAGCGGCGCCCCTACCCCGGACCGGCGCCGCGCCGGTGCTGGCCGGAGCGCCCGCCGAGGAAGGTCTCGGAGACCACGGAGTCGTTCACCAGATCGCCGGCGAGGCCGGATGTCACGACCTTGCCGGTCTCCAGC
>DASWSO010000546.1:0-13720 GCA_036402635.1 Xanthobacteraceae bacterium | reverse complement strand
CTACGCGCGCACGCAACAGCAGGGCGGTAAGCCGCTGGTCGAGCAGCAGCACGTCTTGCTGAAAATCAACCGCATGTGGGCCACGACCGAGGCACTGCGATCGTACGTGATGCGCGTCGCCTGGGAACACGATCAAAGAATTCATTCCGCCAACGCGGGTCTCGTCATGAACATGTCGACCGATGCGATCCAGCAGGTTACCGAGATGAACCTCGAGATCCACGCCAATGCGGATGCTCTTGCGTATCGGCAGGCAGACAAGCTCGTGCGCGACAGTTTCATCTGGAGCCATCTGGCAGGGGACAATGTGCAGCGGCTGAAAGTCTCAAAGCGCGTCGCCAAGCTGGCGCCGGTGGCGGCCAATCTGCCTTGGGTCGCCCGCGAGGATACGCTTTCGGCGGCGGAGTAGCCGCCGAAACGGGCGGACTTGCGTTGAACTCAAGCGTCGGGCGTACGAAGCCGGAGCGTGCTCGGATTGTGACGTCTCTGTCTCGCGCTTGATCGGAATGTTGCCGCTGGAGCGAGCTCAGTTTGGGGCGGCGCCGCGCATTCCAGTGGTCTGGATGACCTTCGCCCACTTCTCTAGGTCTCGCTGGATGAGCGCCGAAAGCTCCTCGTGATCGCCGTGGCGCGGCGTCATCAACTGGGCTTCCAGTAGCTTCACCAATTCGGGCGTGCGCATCACGGCTATGACTTCCGACCGCAGCTTGGCGACGATTTCCGGCGGCGTATTGGCGGGTGCAAACAAGCCGACCCAGGGCTGGACATCGAAGCCGGGGATCGTCTCGGCGATTGCCGGAACGTCCGGGAGCTCGGCCATTCGGTCCGGGCTCACGCCAAGCGGTCTCATTGCTCCCGAGCGGATGTGTTCGATTGCGGTCGTAACGTTGTTGAACATCAACTTGGCATCGCCGGCCAACAGCGCTTGCGTAGCCGGGCCGACGCCACGATAGGGCACGTGGACCAGCTTGATGCCATTGGCCATGGCGAACAACTCGGTCGAAAGCTGGCCGCTGTTGCCGAGGCCCCCGGACGAGTACGCCAGGCTAGACGGCTTCGATTTGGCGAGCTCGATAAGCTCCGAAACGGATCGCACCGGCACCGACGGGTGGACAACCAGCACCTGGGGGAACTGGACGACGAGCCCGAGCGGAATGAAGTCGCGCACCGGGTCATACGGGACCTTGTCGTAAAGCGATGGGTTAACGACGAGCGGCGTGTCCGAGATGGTCGCGATCGTGTAGCCGTCCGGCTCGGATTGGGTGAGCGCCTGAAGTCCCACGATCCCGTTTGCGCCGCCCCGGTTGTCGATGAAGATCTGCTGGCCGAGCCGCTCGGAGAGGTATCTCGCGACATGACGCGCGATGGCGTCGGTCCCACCACCAGCAGCGAACGGGACTATCATCTTGATCGATTTTTGGGGCCAGCTCTGAGCCAGGCTCGGCAACTGGCAACCCAGAAGCAGGGCGAAGGCGACCGCAACGCGCCGCAAGATGTCCATGTGCTCCTCCCCTCGTAGAGCCATGCCCGACCGGCCGCGCGTTTCTTATTGGAGATTGCGGTATTCGGATCTCGACCCCGTTCAAGCCGTTCGGCTTACGCACGTGCGCAACAATCCGCGCACGTCCGCAGATTGAAGACCGCCGCGATTATCCAGGCAAGAGAAAACAGAACGCCAGCGCGGTCGGCCGCGAGCGCTCAGCCGACTTGGGTACCTACGCGACGTAGGAGACGGCGGCGCTGCCGATGCCCTCAAGGGATGGCGACCCACTCCGATCAGAGATCTTGCTCGGTCCAGGTGCGCTGCACGCGCTCGCACCAATTGCCAACATTCCAGTCGCCCCAGGCCCCGAGCCCGCCGCGCTCGTCCGGCCCGCAATAGACCGGCACGTGCACGACCGAGAGGCCAGGATGCGCATGCGCGTCGCGCAGCGCCGCGCGCAATGCATCAGCGTCGTCGCCGCCGAAAATCGCACGCACGCCATCGACCGCACTGGCGAGCTTCACGTAGTCGACCGCCACCGCGTCGTTGGTGCGGAAGCCGGTGCCGTACTGCGCGATCTGCAGCCCTGTGATCGCCGCCATGCGGCGGTTGTCGAAGATGACCACCATGCCGCGGGCGCCGTGCTCCACCGCGTCGATTAGGATCTGCGGGTTCATCATGAACGAGCCGTCGCCGCTGAAGGCGATGCCGTAGCGCGGCCGCTCCGCTACCGCTGACGCGAGCAGCGCGCTCGCCGCGAAGCCCATGTAGGAGGCGCCGCTCTCTGTGAAGGTGTCGAAGCTGGCGTCGTCCTCGACGATCTGGAAGCCGTTCGCCTGCACGTCGCCGGCGTCGAAGAATTTCGCCGCGCCAATCTCCTTGGCGAAGTCGGCGACGATCTTGATCGCCGCCGGCTGCGCCAGCACCGGGCGCTTCCACACCGCGTCGGTAAGCGGCGGCGCCGCGTAGCGCGCGCGCTTGTACTCCGCCCACTCGGCCTTCTTGGCCGCGCAAGCGTCGAGCCACAGATCCTTGTTAACACGCGCGTGTCGCCGCTCGAGCGCATCGGCGAGCCGCTCCGCCACAGCCGAAATGTCGCCCGGCAGCGCGACCGTGTTGTTGTAGTGCAGCAGGTCGCCGAGATCGCCGTTGAGGTTCACCACCGCATGCGCCGACGGATAGCCGATGCCGGAGCAGTCGGCTTGGCAGACCGCGCGCGAGCCGAGCACGATCAGCAGCTCCGCATTCGCCATCGCGTAGTTGCCGCTGATCGAACCCTTGGAACCGCCGACATGCATGTTCTGCGGATGCGGGTCGGGAAGCACGCCGGTCGAACCGGGCGACAGCACCACGGCTGCGCCGGCGGCTTCGGCGAGACGGCGCACCGCCGCGTCGTGGCCGCGCGCGCCGCCGCCCGCCTTGATGGCGACGCGAGACGCGGCGGAGATCAGCGCGGCGGCGCGCTCGATCGCGTCGCCATCGGCCGGCGCCATCGCGGGAATCTCCGGCTTCTCCGGCAGCGCCGCCAAGTTGACGGTGACATGCGCCGGCTGCGTGTTGAGCGGCAGCAACAGGTAGAACGGGCCCGCCCGATACGGGTGGTGCACCGTGAGCGCGCCGCGACGCAACGCGTCACGCACCGCGCTCGGCGTATGCAGTACGTAGGAGCCGCCCATCACGGCGGTCATGCGGCCGAACAGGCCCTGCTCCTCCTTCGGCACCTGCTGCATGTTGTAGCCTTCGCCGTAGGTCGTCTCGTCACCGTAGATGTGGTAGACGCCAACGCCGTTCGAGGCGGCCGCGAGCGAGCCGGCCATCGCCTGCAGCGCGCCCGGGCCGATCGAGGTCACCACCGCCGGCACCTCGCCGTACTGCCAGCGCAGCGCGGTCGCGGCATGCGCCATCGCGACCTCGTTGCGGCAATTCACGGTGCGGGTGACGCCCTCCTCGTCGTAGATGCGCAGGATCTCGCCAAGGTCGGTCGAACCGTGGCCGAAGATCGCGAAATATTTCGAAACGCCCTGCTTCAACAGGCCGAGCACGAGCGCTTCCGACAGTGTGGTGTCGGCCAGCTTCGGCAGGCTTCCGCTCGCCAGCGCCGCGGCGAGCGAGCCGGCGCCGCGGATTGTTCGCGCGCGGCTGCGGACCTGCGCCGCCGGGTTCGGCATGTTGGATTTGTCGAGCATCTTCGTATTCCTCAAGCTTGGCGACGCACGCACGCTCCGATCGCTTCTAGTGTCGTCCCCTGCGAAGGCGGAGGGACGAAACGTCATCGCCGGGCTTGACCCAGCAACCCATCTCAAGACTCCCAAGTCTTTGGATGGATGCGCGGGTCAAGCCCGCGCACGACGTGCCATTTGCAACGCTCCCTACACCCCCGCCTCCGTCTCGCGCAGGAAGCCGTCGACGATCCTGTTCCACTCCTGCCAGTGCCGGCGGTAGGAGTAGTGCCCGCCCTCCTCGACGATCACCAGCCGCGAGCCGGCGATCGCCTTGTGCAGGTCCTCCGATTGGTACGACGGCACGGTGGCGTCGTCGCGAGTGCCGACGATCAGCGACGGCGCGCGGATCTTGTGCAGCTCGGCGGTGCGGTCGTGGCTCATGGTCATATCCAGCCGCGCCGCCAGCACCTCGACCGGCGCGACGGTCGCGAGCGAGCGCCGCTCCAGCTCCATCACCTTGTCGAGGTCGTAGCGGAACTGCATCGCGCCGCTGGTGAACAGCGAAGAGACCTTGACGTACTCCTCCGGTCCATAGGCGAGCGCGATGCGCTTACGCGTCATCTGCACCCGGTTGATGTACTCGTCTGCCTTCACCCAGGTGTTTGAGAAGACGCAGCAGCGCAGCCGCTCCGGGTGATCAATGGCGAGGTTCTGTAGCACGCAGCCGCCCGTGGAGGTGCCGGCGACGTGCGCCTTGTCGATCCCGAGCGTGTCCATCAGCGCGACCACGTCGCGCGCAAGCAGCTCGGTGCGGTACGCATCCTGCGGCTTGTCGCTGTCGCCGGCGCCGCGGTGATCGAACGAGATGCAGCGGTAGCGCTTGGAGAATTCCGCCATCTGGAATTCCCAGGCGTTAAGCAGCCCGACCAGCCCCGGGACAAAGATGAAGGCCGGCCCCTCCCCGCGCTGCTCGACATTGAGCGTGAGCTCGCCGATGTCGATCCTCGCCATGCGGCGCCTACTCGCCGCTCGCCAGCACGTCGGCGACCGCGACTGCGCGGCCTTCGCGCGCGCTTCTCACGCCGGCCTTGATGACCGCCAGGTTACGCGTGGCCCAATGGCCGTCGGTCTCCGGCTTGGCGCCGGTGCGGACGCAATGCACGAACTCCTCCAGCTCCTCGCGGATGGTGTCGTTCGCCTGTGTCGGCACCGCGCTTGCCTTGGCCTCACCGCGCTTGAGGTGCCGCAGCCCGGAAAAGAGGTCATAATAGGCGCTCGCCTCTTTGCCGTAGACGTTCATCATGTAGTACTCCGAGGCCGAAGCGTAGGAGGCGGTGAGGTTGGAGATCGCGCCGTTCTCGTGCTGCAGGATCAGGTTGGCGACATCCGGGTTGTCGCCCGGCAGCACCAGTTGCGCCAGCGCCCCGGAGACGCGCGCCACCGGCCCCATCAGCATTTCCAGCACGTCGACGTAGTGGATGCCGATCTGCAGCATGACGCCGCCCGGCATGCCGGTGGCCTGGTAGCGCCATGAGGAGAGGTCGATCTTGCCGAGCCGATCGCGGCTGATATTGCCTTCCGCCTGAACCAGCTTGCCGAAGCGGCCGGCGTCGATCTCCGCCCTGATCCAGCGGAAGTGGCTCTCGCGCCGGCGCTGATAGCCGAGCGCCAGCACCACGCCAGCCTGCTCGCAGACGCGCGTGATCGCCTGCCCGTCGGCGATCGTGTTGGCGATCGGCTTGTCGAGGAAGACGTGCTTGCCAGCTTCGGCAGCGAGACGCGTTGTCTCCAGATGCACGTCGTTCGGCGTCGTGTTGACGATCGCCTCCACCGTGTCGTCGCGCAGCATTTCCTCGTAGCTCGCGGCCGCGCGGCAGCCGTACTTGGCGGCGAACGCCTTGCGCTTCTCCTCCGAGCGCGTGAAGCAGGAGACGATCTCGATCTGGTCGGAACGCTTGGCGGCATCGGCCAGCACATCCGACCACCAGCCCATGCCGAGTGCGGCAACACGCAACGGACGCGTCATCAGTTCGTTATTCCTTGTGAGTCGTTGGAAACGGTGGCACGGGAACTCTCACCATCACGGTCGGCCTTGTCCCGGCTATCCACGTCTTCAGTGTTCACAGAACGGAAGACGTGGATGCGCGGTCAAGCCCGCGTATGACGGGGAGAGAGTGGTGTCTAATTCGTCTGCGCCGCCGCCTTCAGAATCGGCGACCAGCGGTCGATCTCGGTCTTCACCAGCCCGCTGAAGCTCGCTGGCGAGCGCTCATGCTTCGCCGGCAGCGAGGCGCCAAGGTCGGCCAGCCGCTTCTGCACGCCGGGATCGTCGAGCGCCTTGTCCAGCGCGCCCGCGAGCGTCGCCAGCACGTCCGCCGGGATGCCCTTGGGCGCGAAAATGCCAGCCCAGATGCTCATGTCGTATTTGACCGCCGCTTCCTTCGCCGACGGGATGTCCGGCAGTGCCGCCATCCGCTCGGTCGACGACACCACGTAGCCTTTGATGTTGCCAGAACGGATCTGCTCGGCGACGCTGACCGACTGCTCGCACAGGAAGTCGACATGGCCGCCGACCAGATCGTTCACCGCCGGGCCGGTGCCGCGGTAGGCCACCAGCGTCGGCTTCAGGCCGAGCTCAGCCGTGAACAGCAGGCACGCCATGTGCGAGGACGCGCCAATGCCGCCATGCGCCTGCCGCACCTTGTCGCCGTTCTGCTGCAGGTAGGCGATGAACTCCTTCAGGTCCTTGGCGGGAAAGTCCTTACGCGCCACGATTACCGCGGGCGAATGCGCGGTGAGGCCGATCGGTTCGAAGTCGCGCGCCGGATCGTATTTCAGGTTCGGCGTGAGCACCGGCGCGGCGACGTGCGAGCCCATGCTGCCGGCGAGCAGCGTGTAGCCGTCCGGCTGGGCGGCCGCGACGCGCGCGCTGCCCAGCGTGCCGCCGGCGCCGCCGATATTCTCGATGATCAGCTGATGCCCGAGCGTGCGGCCCATGTGCTCGGTGACGATGCGAGCAACCACGTCGCTCGGCCCCCCGGCCGGGAACGGCACCACCACGTTGATCGGCCGGGTCGGATAGGTTTCCGCGTGCGCTTCAATTCCGGCGCTGCCGGCTCCCAGCAGCGCCAGCAAAGACACCCCGGCAAACTTGATGACGCATCGCATGTCGCGTTTCTCCCCTACACTTTGTTTGACCACCGAAACCGTTGCGGCCCGCGCCGTCATGCCGCCAGCGCGCCGATGGCGCCGCTCTGCGTCACCCGGTCGAACAGCGCATCGTCGTGCGTCACCAGCATGGTCAGCTGCTTCTCGTTCGCGTGCACGCCGTTGAGCCAGGCGAGCTGCGCCATCACGGCCGGCACGTCCTCCTTCACCCAGGGCGCCGCCTTGCCCTTCACCTGCAGGACATTGTCGAGCACCCAGGCGGCGTCGACGCTGTGCAGCACCTCTCGGCCGGAGGCGAGGCGCACGAACACCATCTGGTGATCGGGGCTGTGGCCGGCGGCCTTGATCAGAACCACGCCGGGCGCCACCGGATAATACTGCGCGTACTCAAGCACGATGAAGTCGCGCACCTGCTCGTCCGAGAGCTTCAGGTGCGGGCGGTGAGGCGCGTTCACCATGTAGTTGGCGGTCTCGGTCGAGACGATGGCCTTGCGCGCGAGCTCGCGCGCATTCGGCGCCGTCACCACTCCGCCGACATGGTCGGCGTGGAAATGCGTGAGCACGATCAACCGCGCACTGTCGAGCGCGCGCCGCAGCTTGGCGAAGCTCTCCGGGTAATACGGCTCGGTCTTGCCGTCGGAGGCGAAGGAATCGTGCGTCGCCTGGTCGAGCCCGGAATCGATCATCATGGCGCAGTCGGGATAGACCACCTGAAACGCGGTGCGCGGCATCGTCACCGGAGTGTCGTCGCCACCCTCGATCACGAACTTGCGCGGCCGCACGCTGGCGGCAACGCGGATGCCGTTCACTGCCGTCGGCAGCGCGCCCGGCAGCACCTGCGCGAGGCCGCGGATGACCGCGAGATCGGGAGCGAACGTGCTCATGGATTTCCCTACTCGGCCGGAACCAGCGCGGCGTCGGCGCGCTCGGCCGCCTGCGCTCGTTTCGCCGCCAGCGCCTCGACGATCCGTTCCGGCGACGCCGGCAGCGCGGTGATGCGCACGCCGATCGCGTCGTAGATCGCGTTCATGATGGCCGGAATCGTCGGCACCATCGCGGGCTCGCCGATCCCCTTCACGCCGAGCGGCCCGATCGGATCCGGGTCTTCGACGATAATCGAGTTGATGCGCGGCACGTCGAGCGAGGTCGGCAGGATGTATTTGGCGAAGCCAGGCGTGGTCGTGCGGCCCTCGCGCGTCTGGTAGTCCTCCATCAGCGCCTGTCCGAGCGCCTGCACCACGGCCCCCTCGATCTGGCCTTCGACGCCGCGCGGATTAACGGCGCGGCCGACGTCGTGCGCGGCCCAGATCCCGAGCACCTGCACCTCGCCGGTGACAGTGTCGACCTCCACCTCGGCGACTTGGCAGCCGAACACGTAAGCCTGCCAGGGCCGCCCGCTGCCGTCGACCGGATCGAGCCCGGTGGTGTCGGTGCCAAACGAGGCGGAGCCGACCGGCACCACGCCGCGCTGCTTGCAGCAGTGCACCGCGTGCTCCATCGACCAGCGGTGATTGGTGCCGCGCGCCCAGATTTCGCCATTGCCCGAGTCGAGCAGCTCGACGTCGACATCCCAGCACTTGGCGATCTCGGCGAACAGCCGCGAACGCGCCTCGCGCGAGGCGAGCGCCACCGAATTGCCGATCATGTAGGTCTGCCGGGTGGCGCCCGCATGCGCGGCTTCCGGCGCGCGCGCGGTGTCGTTGTCGCCGATGGTCACATCTTGCGGGCGGATGCCGAGTTCTTCCGCCGCGATCTGCGCCAGCACGGTGAGAATGCCCTCGCCGATCTCGGTGACGCCGGTGATCACCTTGGCGGTGCCGCCGTCGTCGAGCTCGACCCAGGCGGCGGCCCGGTCGACCGTGGCGGTGCGGGCGATGCCGTACCACGCACCCGCCATGCCGCGTCCGCGCTTCTTCGCCATCACGCGACCTCCGCTTTCGAGGCGGGAACCGGAACCACAAACCGTGCGCCGAGCGCGCAGGGCGCGCGCACGCCGTCACCGCCGAGGTCCTGGCGGGCATCGCCGCGCGAGGTCGGCGCCCCCTCCTCCCAGCCGGACGCCTTGGCGGCGGCTTCCAGCACGCGCAAATAGCTCACCGACTTCAGCGACTGCTTGGTATGCGTCACGGCGCCGTCGCGCATCGCGTTGATGCGGCGAATCTCGAACGGGTCGAGCCCGAGCCGCTCGGCTGCGATATCGAGGGTCGACTCGGTCGCGAACTGCGCCTGCAGCGCCCCGAACGAGCGAAAGGCGCCCGACGGCGTGTTGTTGGTGTAGACGCCGATCGTGTCGACCCGCACGTTGGGGATCGCGTAGGGCCCGGCCGCCAGGATCGCGGCCTTGCGCATCACGCCCTCGGTGGAGAGCCCGTAGGCGCCGCCGTCGCACAGCATGCGCAGCGAATAGGCGAGGATTTTTCCGTCGCGGGTGAACCCCATGCGCAACGTGCTGCGCGAGGGATGCCGTTTGGCGGTGGACGCGATCGACTCCTCGCGGGTGAACACGAGCCGCACCGGCCGGCGCGTCTTGATCGCCATCAGCGCCAGCATGCCCTGGTAAATCATGTCCTCCTTGCCGCCGAAGCCGCCGCCCACCGGGCTCATGATGAAGCGGACCTTGTTGATCGGCAGCGCCAGGACGCGCGCCAGCATGTGGCGGTGGTGGGTGATGTTCTGGCTTGGCGAGATCACCGTGACCACGCCGTCGTGGTCGACGTGGCAGAGCCCCGCCTCCGGCTCCAGGTAGGCATGCTCGATCTGCTGCGTCGAATAGGTCTCCTCGATCACGAGGTCGCTCGCCGCGAACCCCGCCTCGACGTCACCCTTGCGGATCGGGATGTGCTTGGTGACGTTGTCGGGCGCGTAGTCGTGCAGCACCGGCGCGCCCGGCCGCGTCGCCTCCTCGGGATCGAACACCGTCGGCAGCGGCTCGTATTCGATCTTGATCTTGTCGAGCGCACGGCGCGCCGTCATGGCGTCCTCGGCCGCCACCGCGGCGATCGCCTCGCCGACATAGCGCACCTTGCCGCGTGCCATCACCGGCTGGTCGTGCACGAACACGCCGAAGCCGTCCTCGCCCGGCACGTCGTCGCAGGTAACGACGCCTTCCACGCCCTCCATCGCCTCGGCTTCGGACGTGTCGAGCGAGGCGATGCGGGCGTGCGGATGCGGGCTGCGCAGTACCTGCATGTGCAGCATGCCGGGCATCACCATGTCGCCGGCGTATTTGAGCGCACCGCTGACCTTGCTGGGCGCATCGATGCGGCGCACGTTGGCGCCGATGTAGCGACCGTCGGCGGCTTCGACCTCGGCGAGCGCGGTCGCCGGCAGACGACCGTTCATCACGTCGCGCGCCAGCTCAACCGCGTCGAAGATCTTCTGGTAGCCGGTGCAGCGGCAGATGTTGCCCCCAAGCCGTTCCTTGATCTCCTCGTCACCGACAAACGGATTGGCGCGCAGCGCCGCGGTCGCCGCCATCACCATGCCGGGAATGCAGTAGCCGCACTGGCTGGCGCCGGTCTTGTGGAACGCTTTCTGCAGCACGGTCAACTCGCCCGACTGCGCCAGCCCCTCGACGGTCTCGATCGTGGCGCCTTCCGCCTTCGCCACCGGCACCAGGCAGGACTTCACCAGCACGCCGTCGACGAACACCGAGCAGGTGCCGCACTCGCCGGCGCCGCAACCCTCCTTGGTGCCGGTCATGTTAAGGTCGTCGCGCAGAAAATCGAGCAGCCGCTGGTGCGGCTTGGCGGCGCGCGCGACACGGCGGCCGTTCACCTTCGCTTCGATGCGGAGATCAGGCATAGGCGGCCTCCATGGCGGGAGCGAGCCGGCGCGGCTCGGCGCCGGCCGCTTGCGCGGCCTGCAGCAGCGCGCGCACGACGAAGCCGCGCAACACTTCGCGGCGATAGGCCTGGCGCGAGCGCGACTGGACCAGGTCAAGCGGCATCGCGCCGGCGCGATCGATGTGCTCGTTGTCGATCGGCGCGCCGCACAGGAATTTCTCGATGTCGTGCAGGCGGCGCGGCACCGGGCCGATGCCGCCGACCGCGAGCCGCACGTCGTCGAAACGCTCGCCGCTGGCGTCGAGCTTCACGGCGGCGGCGACGCAGGCGACCGAGATCACCAGCGAGCGGCGGTGCCCGACCTTCTCGAAGCTGCCGCCGTAGCCGTTGAGCGGCGCGCATTCGATCGCCGTCAGGATCTCGTCGGCCCCGAGGTCGACGCGGCTCGGGCCGGTGATGAAATCCGTCAGTGCGACGGTGCGGCGGCCCTTCGGCGAAGCGAGCTCAACGCGCGCGTCGTGGATCATCAGCGGCGGCACGCCGTCGGCCGCCGGCGAGGCGTTGACCAGGTTGCCGCCGATGGTGGCTGTCTCGCGGATCTGGTCATCGGCGAACCACACGGCGCAGCGCGGCATCGACGGCAGCGCGGCGGCGAGCGCGCGGTCGTCGAGGAAACGCTGGATCGGGGTGGCGGCGCCGAGTCGCACCATGTTATCCGTGACGCCGCGCTCGCGCAGCTCCGGGATGCGGCTTACGTCGATCAGCACCGGGATGGTGACGTCGCCGGCGCGCCCCTCGCGCGCCCACGGAAGAATATCGGTCGCACCGGCGACCAACCGAAAGCGGCCGGCATGCTCCGCCATCGCGCCAAACGCCTCGGCAAGCGAGCGCGGCATCAGATAGGCGTCGCACATCAGCATCGCGTCGCTCCCGGCTCGCGCGCTTCGGCTACTTCTTCACCGGCGCATAGAAGGTGCCTTCGACCTCGACGATGTCGTCCTGGTTCAGGCGGTCGACTTCCACAATGGTGCGCGGCGGATATGGGCCGGCGCCCCACAGCTGCTCCTGCGCCTTGTTCACCAGCGGACGAAACCGGTACATGTCGGTGACGTAGACGACGAGCCGCACCGCGTCGCGCAGCGTCGCGCCCTCCGACTCGGCGATCAGCTTCATGTTGTTGAACGCCGCCAGCACGCGCGCCTCGTCGCCCTGCACCAGCTGGTTTGTCTTCGGATCGATGCCCCGCATGCCGGCGACGAACACGAAATCGCCAGCGCGGGTGCCGAGATTCCACGGGCCGGTCGGCTTGATGGCGCCTTCCGGCGCCAGCGTCTTCACACCGGCCGGCGAGAGCGGCAGCGCCTGCTGCGCGCCCGCGGCGCCGGCGAGCGCCAGCGCAAACATGCCGGCGAGTGCGAGTGTCTTTCTCATCGTGGTCTCCCGCTCTTCCCAAGCCTACTCGGCCGCGACCTGCTGCACCGCCGGCACGCCGCGCGCCTTCACCACCACCTTGATGGCGTCCTCAACGCGGTCCTTGGCGTAGCGCAGCGCGGTCGGCAGATCCTCCAGCGCGAACGTGTGCGTGTGGATTCTGGTGGCGTCGAACCGCTTCTGCCGCATGAACGCTTCGGCGCGGTGGGTCGCGCTCTTGCCCTCGCCGCGAATGCCGTAGAGGTAGATGTTGTTGCGCACGATATGGGCGACGTCGACCGGCACCGCGTCATGCGGAAACGCGGCGAGGCATACCTTGCCGCCGCGGTTGACCATGTGGATCGCCTCGTTGATGGCGTTGGTCGCAGCCGAGCACTCGACCACGTAGTCAACGCCCTTGCCGCCGTTGAGCCTCCTCACCGCCGCCACCACGTCCGGGTCCTTGCGGACGTTGACGACGTGGTCAGCGCCGAGCTCGCGCCCCATCTGCAGCCGGTTGTCGCGAGTGCCGGTGAGGATCACGGGCTGGGCGCCCATCGCCTTGGCGACCGCCACCGTCATCAGCCCGATTGGGCCGGGCCCGGTCACCACCACGCTTTCGCCCGCCACCAGCCCGCCAAGCTCAGTGAGGCCGTACATGGCGGTGCCGGCGGTCACCACCAGCGTCGCCTCCTCGTCCGACATCTCGTCGGCCAAGCCGACCAGCGTGTTGATGTTGTTGACCTGGTACTCGCAGAAGCCGCCGTCGGTAGTGAAGCCGTTGGCTCGGTGGCCCTTGTTCACGTCGCCATAGTTGAGGCCGTAGTTGTGGCACGACGTGTACATGCCCTCGCGGCAGCGCTTGCACTGGCCGCAGCCGGCATGGATCTCCACCGACACGCGCTGCCCGATGGCGTATTCGTCGACGCCGGGCCCGAGCGCCGCCACGGTGCCCATGTATTCGTGGCCGGGGGTCCAGTTTTTGTTGAACGGCAGCCCGCCTTCGATCATCGCCGGCGGCCCGTGATAGATGTTGTCGAGGTCGGTGGCGCAGATCGCCACCGCGTCGATGCGCACCAGCACCTCGGCCTTTGAAGGCACCGGCACCTTCTTGTCGACGTAGCGGAGCTCGCCGGGATCGCCCAGCACCCAGGCCTTCATCGTCTCCGGAACCGGGAAGTCCGGGCTCGTCTTCACGCCAGCCGGTGCGTACATCACTGCGCTCCTCGCCTTTTGGATTTCTCTCTGGAATGTCCGTTGCGCGCCGGCACGACCGTGCGCGGCGCGGCTGCGGGGCGCGGCCCCTCGCCGAGCTCCAGTGACAACGCGCGCGTCGCCGCGACGATCTCGTCGCGGATCAGGTCGATATGCGGCTTGCCGGCGCGCATCAGCGGCGTCGACGCGCTGATCGAGCCCACCACCGCGCCGGTATAGTCGCGGATCGGAGCGCCGACGCAGACAACGCCGAGCTGGAACTCCTCGCGATCCATCGCGAAGCCGTTGCGGCGCACCAGCCGCAGCTCCTCGAACAAGTCGTCGATGCGCGTGATGGTGTTGGGCGTGAAGCGCGGCATCTTGCGCGCCGCCAGGATGCGGCGGATCGCATCCTCGGTCAGCCAGGCGAGGATCGCCTTGCCGGTTGCGGTCGCATGCGCGGGATCGTTGGCGCCGAGCGGGCCGGTGTCGACCCGCACCACTTCGCGGGAGTCGCG
>DASWSO010000545.1:0-1641 GCA_036402635.1 Xanthobacteraceae bacterium | reverse complement strand
GCTGTCGGGCGCCGACGAAAGCGCCGCCTTCGCGCGGCTGCCGGCGTTTTCGCCGGCCGAGGCCGCCGCTCTGTGCCGGCTGGTGCTGATGCAAATCCTGCCGGCGCTGTGCGAGCGCGATCTCGCGAGCTTCGGGGCGGGCGTCAGCGCGCTGCAGCAGCGGCTCGGCGATTATTATGCGCCGGTGCAGGGCGGCGCGCGTTTCGCCAGCCCGCAGATCGAGAGTATTCTCAACCACTTGCAGGCGCACGGCGCCACCGGGATCGGCCAAAGCTCGTGGGGGCCGACGGGCTTCGCGTTTGTCGCTTCAGCCCAGGAGGCGGAGCGGCTGGCGGCGCAGGCGAGAGCGCACGGGGGCGCGGAGGGTCTGGACATCCGGGTCTGCCGGGCGCTCAATCGCGGCGCCGAAATCTCGACGCAGACGGCGCGGGGCTGACCGCGATGGCCCGGACCGACACCACCGACAAGCGCATCCTGCACATGCTGACGCCGCTCAAGCAGATGAGCCCGTTCGACGTGAACATGGCGCTCGACGCCGGGTATGATGCGACCATCCCCTATACCAATGTGACGCTTGAGGAAGTCTCCCCGCTGGTGCAGGACGCGATGTTCTCGCGGCCGCCCAAGCTCGCCATGCGCACCGGCATGTTCTTCGGCGGCAAGAACGCGCTGACCGCGCTCGACATGATCGAGGCCGCCAAGGCCGCGATGTTTCCGCCGTTCCGGATCTCGCTGTTCGCCGATCCGGCCGGCTCGTTCACCACCGCGGCCGCCATGGTGGCGTGCGTGGAACACGTGCTGAACAACCGGAAGAACACGCCTTCGTCCGCTGAGAACAGCGGTTTGCACGGCTTGCACGTGGCGGTGTTCGGCGCCACCGGCGTGGTCGGCTTCTCGGCCGGCGTGATCGCCGCCCTGGAGGGCGCGATTGTGACGCTGGTCGGCCACGACGGCCTCCGCCGCGTCGCCGAGGCCGCCGCCGAGATCCGCAAGCGCTTCAAGGTCGACGTGAACGCCGCCGACGGCAGCGACGACGGCAAGAAGGCCGCGATCCTCGCCACCGCCGAGGTGGTGCTGAGCGCCGCCCGCGCCGGCGTGCAGGTGCTCTCGAAGGCGCAGATCGCCGCCGCCAAATCGCTGCGGCTGGTCGCCGACGTCAACGCGGTGCCGCCGCCCGGCATCGAGGGGCTCGACCCGAAGGCGAACGGCGAGCCGATCCCCGGCACCGACGTGCTCGGCATCGGCGCGCTCGCCATCGGCAACATCAAATACCAGACCGAGGCCGGCCTCTTCCGCCGCATGGTGGAGAGCGACAAGGCGGTCTGTTTTGATTTTCGCGATGCGTTTGCGCTCGCGCGCGAGCTCAATGGCTGAGCAACCCGTGCTGATCGCGGCGGCCTCGGGCCGTGCGCTCGCCGTCTCCGCCCGCCGCGGCGGATACGCGCCGCTGGTCGCCGACTGGTTCGGCGACGCCGACACGCTGGCGGTTTCGGCGCGCCACGTTCGGCTCGGCACCGGTCTCGCCGGCGGCATGCAGGACGCCGAACTGCTGGACGCGCTGGACCGGCTGGCCGCGGGCGCTGCGCCATGCGGGCTGGTTTGGGGAACCGGTTTCGAGGACCGGCCAAATCTGCTCGCGCG
>DASWSO010000544.1:0-2170 GCA_036402635.1 Xanthobacteraceae bacterium | reverse complement strand
ATGGCCGGGCGTGTCCGGGCCCTCGACGCCCACCCTACAGAGTCGTGAGGCTGAGAGTTGACAGACCCGCCGCCGGGCTGAGCTATTGCGGCCTCGACGAAACGGCGGAAGCGTCCCGCCGGCGGAAGGAAGCGGAGCGGGCATGAAGCGGGGTTTGCGGTCGCGGCTGTCGAAATACGGCGACGAAGCGTTCTCGATGTTCCTGCGCCGCGGTTTCCTGAAGGGCGCCGGCTACACCGACGAGGCGCTCGACCGGCCGATCGTCGGCGTGTTGTCGACCGCTTCCGACTTCAACCCGTGCCACGCCACCGCCGGCAAGCTCGCCGAGCACATTGCCAATGGCGTGCGCCTGGCGGGCGGGCTGCCGTTCGTGTTCCCGACCATTTCGATCCACGAGTCGTTCTCGTATCCAACCTCGATGCTGCTGCGCAATCTGATGTCGATGGACACCGAGGAGATGCTGCGCGCGCTGCCGCTCGACGCCGCCGTGATGATCGGCGGCTGCGACAAGACCATTCCGGCGCAGCTGATGGGCGCGATCAGCGCCGACGTGCCATGCATCCTGCTGCCGGTCGGGCCGATGCTGGCCGGCCGCCACGAGGGTGGGCGGCTCGGCGCCGGCACCGATGGCCGCCGGCTGTGGGCGGCGTACCGCGCCGGCTCGATCGATGAAGCCGCGCTCGCCCGCGCCCACGACCACCTGATGCCGACCGCCGGCACCTGCATGGTGATGGGCACCGCCTCGACCATGGCGGCGATCGCCGAGACGCTCGGCTTCGCACCCCCCGGCGCCGCCACCGCGCCGGCGGTCTCGTCGGAGCGGTTTCGCATCGCCGAAGCGTGCGGGGTGCGCGCCGTCGAGATGGCCAAGACCGGCAGCCCGCGTCCGCGCGAGCTGCTCACCAAGGGGGCGCTGCGCAATGCCTCCGCGGTGCTGCAGGCGGCGAGCGGCTCGACCAACGCGGTCGTGCATCTTGCGGCGATCGCCGGACGCGCCGGGATCGCCTACGATCTCGATGAGCTCGACCAGCTCGGGCGCGATATCCCGGTGCTGATCAATCTCAAGCCGGCGGGCGCGCATTTCGCCGAGGATTTCCATGCCGCCGGCGGCGTGCCGGCGCTGTGGCGGCGGCTCAAGGGCCAGCTCGACCTCGACGGCCGCAACGTGGTCGGCGAGAGCGTCGGCGAGATCGTCGAGCGCTGGCCCGAATACGTCGACGACGAGATCATCCGCCCGCTCAACCGTCCGGTGGTCGAAGGCGAGGCGATCGCGGTGCTGCGCGGTTCGCTGGCGCCGGGCGGAGCCGTGATCAAGCTCTCGGCCGCCACCCGCGCGCTCTGCCAGCACGAGGGTCCGGCAGTGGTATTCGATTCCGTGAGCGATCTCGAAAAGCGCATCGATGACCCGGCGCTGGAGGTGACGCCGCAGCACGTGATGGTGCTGCGCAATGCCGGCCCGATCGGCGCCCCCGGCATGCCGGAAGCGGGCGCGCTGCCGATCCCGAAGAAGCTCGGCAGCCGCGGGCTGAAGGACATGGTGCGCATCTCCGACGCGCGCATGAGCGGCACCGCGTTCGGCACCGTGGTGCTGCACGTGGCGCCGGAAGCCGCCGCCGGCGGCCCGCTCGCGCTGGTGCAGGACGGCGACATGATCCGGCTCGACGCGCAGGGGCGGCGGCTGGAGCTGAAGGTCGAGGAGGCCGAGCTCGCCAAGCGCCGCGCCCACTGGCGCGCGCCCGAGAAGCCGCACCGCGGCTACGCCCGGCTCTATGCGGACCATGTGACGCAGGCCGGCGCCGGCTGCGATTTCGATTTCCTTCAGGCATAAAAGTCGGGGCTTTCGATGCGGCTGTCCGCGGCCGCGCCTCGTCCTCCTGCCCGCTTCTTTCCCTCAAGCCGCGCGCGCCGACGCGCCGGCTAACGCGTAACTGGAGACGTTTCGGAAATGCTGGACCGGCGTACGGACGAATTGCAGAGCGGCCGGTTCGCAGCCTCCGACGGCGAGGCGCGGCCGGCGGCCGCGTCCTGGCGCACGGACTTGAAGAACCGGGTGGTGACCTGGGGCATCCGGGTCGTCTGCGGCGCCGACAGCACGATTTCGGCTTCGGCGGCGGCGGACGTGTCGGTGGTGCGGGCCGGGCTCGGCATGCTGTGGCTGCGCATGCTGGGC
>DASWSO010000543.1:0-2735 GCA_036402635.1 Xanthobacteraceae bacterium | reverse complement strand
ACTCACGCGGCATGGCTGGATCAGGCTTGCGCCCATTGTCCAATATTCCCCACTGCTGCCTCCCGTAGGAGTCTGGGCCGTGTCTCAGTCCCAGTGTGGCTGATCATCCTCTCAGACCAGCTACTGATCGTCGCCTTGGTGGGCCATTACCCCACCAACTAGCTAATCAGACGCGGGCCGATCCTTCGGCGATAAATCTTTCCCCGTAAGGGCTTATCCGGTATTAGCACAAGTTTCCCTGTGTTGTCCCGAACCAAAGGGTACGTTCCCACGTGTTACTCACCCGTCTGCCGCTCCCGTATTGCTACGGGCGCTCGACTTGCATGTGTTAAGCCTGCCGCCAGCGTTCGCTCTGAGCCAGGATCAAACTCTCAAGTTTCATTGAGATCTGATCTCGGCTGATCACAACGTTTGACGAGGTCCCACCATCCATCACCCGGACGATTGCTCGTCCGAACGATCTAGGTGTTACCTGAAACGTGTAACCGCCGAAGTCTCGTCTAGCCGCATCCGCGCACGGATTTCTCCGCTCGCGAAGGCGGCCCGCAAGGACTCCGCCGTCCACGTTTCTCTTTCTTCCGATTCACTTGTCAAACAGCCCGGAAGCGAGGTGCTCCCATAGAATCTCCGGTGTCCCGGAGCGGCGAAGCCTCACCTTCCGAAACTGTCGGAAGTTGACAAAATCAGCGTCAATGAGGGCTTCGAGGACGCGCCAACCGGCAACCGGTAGCGCGCCGCGGAGGGTGGTTATATGACCCGGCAGTTTACCTTGTCAACACCCCAGCCACCGATTCTTCTTCGCTCGTTTTCTTGTGCGCGTCAGCGCCGGTGACGGATGCTGATATGGAGCCTGCAGGGGCTCCCGTCAACCCACCGAAAGAGGATTTTTATCGCACTGCAACCGGAAGCGTTCGCGGGTGCGGTAGAATGGGCGAAAACGGCTCATGGAGCCGATCTGCGCTTCTCCCTGAGCGTATTTGGTGAGCCGGCGGGCGGATGCCAGGGCCGCCAACGGCCGGCCGCATGGTTTTTAGACCGGGCGATAGAGTTCGCCCCACTCGGCCATCCAGAGACCCTCCGGATCCAGCACCACGATCGGAGCCTTGATCTCGTTGGCGAGCTTCACGGCCGAGCGGAAGGCTTCCACCGGCGGCAGCCTGCCGCTGGTGATGCCCTTCTCCAGCTTCCCGCCGGTCAGGTCGGCCGGGCAGTGCACCGTGCCGGCGACGTTCTCGTCCTCTTTCGACAGGGTCAGCGTGATGGCGTCGGGCTGCAGTTCGTCGACCTGCTCGAAGCGGTTCTTGGCCATCGCTGTCTCCCCTCGCGGCGGAGCCTCGACGCTAACATGAATCCGCCGGCCTGAGGCAATCGCACCACGGACCGCGGCGCTTCACCCATGCGGCCCGGCGCGCAGGGCTGCGGCCGTACTGCGGCCATATTCCTCCGCCGTTCTTGCCATCGGCGCGGCGCCATGGGGCTTCGGCGGCGCCAGCGCCGCTTCCGGTCCGGCAGGCACCGGTCCGGGACTGTGGCGGGGTCGTTCGCGACGCCAATCGTATCGGCGATTGCAACGAGCAGGGGATCGGCGTTTTGGACCATTGCAGACCGCGCGGCTCCCAGCGCCAACGAGCCGAGCCGGACCCGATCGATCTCGGCGAAGAACCGCCGCTCTCGGTCGACGGTACCGCGTCCACCGTGGCCGACCGCCGCCGTATCTCGCTGCGCTGGTATTCCGGAACGATCCTCAACGCCCTGTGCGGCGGTGCGCTGATGGGCGGCGCCGTCTACGTGGCGCTCGACGGCGAGGCCTTCTTCGCCGCCATGCCGGAGCGCGCCGAAGCGCCGCGCGCCCTTGTCGCCAACGACCGCGCCGCCGCGCTCGTGCGCAAGACCGACAAGCTGCAGAGCGCGGGCGAGGCCCAGCAGATCGCCCGTCAGGTGATGCGGGTGTCGATGATGGTCAAGCAGGGCGACCGCGAGATCGTGCGGGTACGCCCGTTCGTGCGCATCGCCACCAGCCTGTCGCTCTCCACCTCCGAGCTCTCCGCCAATATCCCGAGCTTCAACCAGTCGCGCGTGCTCGCCAGCGCCAACGCGGCGCCCTCCCCCGCCACCTCGATATCGACCCCGATGGGCACGCCGCTGCCGGAGGAAGCTCCGCCGGCCGAGGACGCCGAGATCTCCTTCGTGATGAGCGATCTCGCCCCGGTGCTGCAGCGCGCCCGGCTGGCCGGCACGGTGGCGCCGGAGGATGTCTTGGCGCGCGTGCGCGAGGCCGCCAACTGGACGCTGAGCACGCAGACCGCCTCGCTCGGCCCGACCATGGGGCCATCCGGCCCCGGCCCGCGCCTCGCTTACGCGACGGAAGGCAACCTCGACCCCTATGCCGGCTTCGAGCCGCGCATCGTTCCGGAAAGCATCACGCTGCTGCCGAAGACCGCCAGCCAGGTCACCGGCGGCTCGAACGCCAACGAGCGCACCGTCGTCGCCAAGAAGACCGATAGCGTGACCTCGATCGTGCGCGAGCTTGGCGCCACCGCCGAGGAAGCCAAGGCGATCGTGTTAGCGCTCGGCCCGCGCGGCCGCGACGGCGGCCTGAAGGACGGGCAGAAGCTGCGCATCCTGCTCTCGCCGATCGGCAGCCGGCTGCAGCCGGTGCGCGTGATGGTGATGGGCGACACCGCGCCGGAAGTGGTGGTCGCGTTCACCGATACCGGCAAATACGTCTCGGTCGA
>DASWSO010000542.1:0-2155 GCA_036402635.1 Xanthobacteraceae bacterium | reverse complement strand
ATCGCCGAAGGGCGTGCGGATGCGATCGCCTTCGGCCGGCTGTTCATCGCCAATCCGGACCTTCCGGAGCGGCTGCGCCGCCACGCGCCTCTCAACCGCCACCACCGTCCGAGCTTCTACGGCGGCGGCGCGGAAGGCTATACCGACTATCCGGCGCTCGACGCCGAAAGCGAAGCGGCCTGAGCCGTCGCGCAGTGGGCTCAACCAACGGAGGAAGCGTGCACGAACAGTCGGTCAGGATCTCGGTGTGGAGCGACTATGTCTGCCCGTTCTGCTACCTGGAGCTTCCGGTGCTCGATGCGCTGGCCGGGGAGATGGGCGAGCGGCTCGCCCTCGACTGGCGCGCGTTCGAGCTGAGGCCGGAGCCGGAGCCGACCCTCGATCCCGACGGAGACTATCTCCACCGGGTCTGGAATGCGTCGGTTTATCCGATGGCGGCGGCACGGGGCCTCGTGCTGCGGCTGCCGCCGGTCCAGCCCCGCAGCCGCCTCGCTCTCGAGGCCGCCAGCTTCGCGCGCGACGCCGGCCGCTTCGACGCGATGAACCGCGGGCTCTTCCGCGCCTTCTTTGAGGAGGGCCACGATATCGGCGAGCTCCCGACGCTGCTCGACGTCGGTGGCGCAGCCGGCCTCGACCGCGACGCGCTTGCCGAAGCGCTGGCGAGCGGTGCCCGGCGCGAGGAAGTCGCGGCTGATCGCGTGCACGCGCAGCGGCTCGGCATAACCGGGGTACCGGCGCTGCGTATCGAGGGGCGCGGCGGCGCCGTGCTGCTCAGCGGCGCGCAGCCGATCGAAGCGGTCCGCGCCGCCGTTGCCCGCGTGCTCGGGGACGAGCGGGCTGATGGGCGTTCGGACGGCACGGACTAAGGTTCAGCTGCTCCGACGTCGAGGCGAAACGCCCGCTACCAAATTCTGGCGCTCCAGAGCGGACCGTCTGCAGACGGCCAAGTGCGTCTGTCCGAGGTAAGTTTTGTTCATCCTAGCCCCAGCTGCGCGAATACGGGGCGTGTATGCCGCAACGGACCCTGATGCTTATTAGGTGGGGTGCAGCTGACAACTGTGGTCTACGGCGTTCCACAAAAGCGCAACTAATCGTGGGACCAAAATGTGGGACGGCAATCGAGGCAGTCCATCAAATCGGCAGAAATCTGCGGAATTCTTCATTGGAATGGTGGAGCCGAGGGGGATCGAACCCCTGACCTCTGCAGTGCGATTGCAGCGCTCTCCCATCTGAGCTACGGCCCCGCGCCTCTCGGCGAAGGCCGTCCCAATAGCCGCGCGAAGCGGCTGGCGCAATGCGCCAAATTGGCCGCGCCCGCGCCCGCTCCGGCGCGAGTTCGTTCCGCCGCCGTGCCGCCACGCACTGCCCTTTCGCCCCGGAACGGCCCCGTGCGCTCGCACGTTGGAAAGAAGGTTAGCGGGCGCGGACGTGCCGCGCCGCCTTTAAAGCGAAGAGGAGAGTTTCGATGGCCAATGAACGTGGCGACAACCGGTATGGCGGCGGCGACCGATGGCGCGACCGCGACCAGCGCCCCACCGAAGGCAGCGCCTATGGCGAACGCGATCTGGGCCGGGGCTACGGCCGCAACAACCAGGATTGGGGCCGCGACGACCGCGATCGCGGCGACAATGACCGCGGCTTCTTCGAGCGCGCCGGCGAGCAGGTGAGGTCCTGGTTCAGCGACGATGACGACGATCGCGGCCGCGGGCGCAGCGGCTATGGCGGGCGCGACCGCGACAATTACGGCCGCGGCGGCTCCGACACCTATGGCAACGACTGGGCGGAACGGAACCGCGGCCGCTCGTCCGGCGGCGCGGACGAGGGCGGCTATGCCCGCGGCTTCCAGTCGTCGGGCGGCGGCAGCGACCGGTTCGGCGAGGATCCGGGCGGCGGCCGTTCCAACGAGCTGTTCGGCGCCTCGGGGCCGGGCGGCGCCTCCGGCTTCGGCGGCTCGCCCGACCATGGCCGGCGCTTCGACCGAATCGACGCCGGCAGCACCGGCACCCACGGCGCGCATCCGATGTCGTCGCCGGTGGGCGGCGCCTATGGCGCGGGCTATGGAGTGTCGGCCGGCGGCGGTTTCGGCGGCAGTTCGGCGCGTTACGCGGCGGCCGGCGGCGGACGCGGCTCGACCAGCCAGAGCGGTGAAGGCGGC
>DASWSO010000541.1:0-1780 GCA_036402635.1 Xanthobacteraceae bacterium | reverse complement strand
CCGGCACGCCCTCGGTGACGAGCGAGGCGAACGCGAGCGCCTCACCGAGCGACCACGGCACGCCGCGCACGGCGGCGTCGGCGCGCTGTTCCACGAGACGCCGGACCTTCGGGTGCATAGCCATGTCCGACGGAGGTGTCGACAGCGCGTGCAGCAGGTGCTCGAGGCGGTCAGGGTCGAGCCCGGTTTCAGGCTCAGGCGCCGGATCGGACTGCGCCCGGAACGGTTGCCAGCGGCCGCCCGGGTATGCGCTGCGATTGGGCCGCCACGCGCCGGCAGCGTCGTAGCCCTCCTGCAGCTCGCGCCGGTAGCGCTCCGGCAGCGCGGCCGCGGCCTCGGCCGAGAGCAGGCCGTCCGCAATCAGCCGCGTTTCAAAGCTCTCGCGCAGCGAAGGATGGGCGTCGATCGCCGCATAGGCGAGCGGCTGCGTGAAGCGGGGCTCGTCCAGCTCGTTATGGCCGTTGCGACGATAGCAGACGAGGTCGATGACGGCGTCGCGTTCGAAGCGCTGCCGGAACCCCACCGCGAGATCGGCGGCACGCAGGCAAGCCTCCGGATCGTCGCCGTTGACGTGGATGATGAGCGCATCGACGGCCTTGAACGGACCCGTGCAATGGCGCGAGGTGCGGCCCTCCCACGGTTCGGTCGTAAAGCCGATCTGGTTGTTGACGATGACGTGGATGGTGCCACGCGTGGCGAAGCCCGGAACCGATGCGAGCTGCAGCGTCTCGCCGACGATGCCCTGGGCAACCACGGCGGCGTCGGAGTGGAACAGGAGCCCGAGCACGCGGGCAGCATCGCCATCTCCCCGCAGCTCCTGCCGTGCGCGGACACGGCCGAGCACCATCGGATCGACTGCTTCGAGGTGCGACGGATTCGGGCACAACGTCACCCGCAGCTTGCGGCCGTCGATCGCAAGCTCGGCCTCGGTCCCGAGGTGATACGGGACATCGGCGGCGCGCGGCGGATCGGCCGGAAACGGATGCGCGCCTTTGAACTTCGCGAACAGCTCCGGCAGCGGCGTGCCGAAGATGATGCCCATGAGGCTGGTGCGGCCACGATGCATCGGTCCGACGACGATCTCGTCGACGCCGCTCTGCGCTGCCGCGCGGAACAAGCGGTCCATCAGCGGAAACAGCGACTCCGCGCCTTCCGCACCGAAGCGCTTCTTGGTCGGGTGCTTGCGGGCCAGAAAGCCTTCGAATTCCGCGGCCTCAACGAGCCGTTGGTGGGCACGCAGCAGCTCGCCGCGAGGGAGCGGCGCACGCTCGGCCTCGAAAGCGTCGCGAACCCAGGCGCGCATCTCCGGATCGTCGATGTGCGCGGTCTCGACCGTGAGCGAGGATCGATACAGCGACGTCAGGTGTTCCGCCGAATGCCGCGGTTCGACCGCTGCAGCGAGATTCCGCTCGAATGCATCGCCCCCGGTGTCGCGCCCCAGCGGATCGAGCCGGGCGCCGAGATGCCCGCGCTGGCGCACGAGTTCCACCAGCGCGGCTGCCGATGCGCCCACGCCGTTTCCCTCGCGGCGAAGCCCTTCCGGCTCCGACAGCGCGCGGGCGAGATCGAAAGCGCAGCGCCAGCTGGCCTCGACCGAAGCCGGATCCGTCTGGTAGCGGCGATAGAGATCTTCCAGGTATGCGATGCTGCTGCCGGCGAGGCCGTTCATCTAGGACTGCTCCCGTGCCGGCCGGATCACCCCCTCCGCGGCTAGCCGGGCGATCTCCTCGACGCCGTAGCCCGCGTCCGCGAGAACGCTTTCGGTGTCGGCTCCGATGGT
>DASWSO010000540.1:0-3519 GCA_036402635.1 Xanthobacteraceae bacterium | reverse complement strand
TCGACGAGGTGCGCCTTCATGTCGAGCAGGCCGAGCTCGAATACGGCGAACAGGCCGACCGGCCCGGCGCCGATGATGAGGACGTCGGTCTTGATCACTTCACTCATAACTCATCCAAATACAGCGTTACTGTTGGTTGCGGTGTCTGTAGCGGCTGCGGCCGCGCGGGGAAAGGGCCGCTTGCGCTGGCTTGCAGGGTTGAGGTTAAAACCCGGCTGCTTCCCAAGCCTGGAGCCGAGCTTGCACGAACCCTCCGCCTCCCGACCGCGCCGCGCCGTCCCGCCGCTCGGCGCCTTTCCGTATCATGCGACCGACATCATCCGGCTCGGCGACCTTGACCACCAGAACCACGTCAACAACGTGGTCTATGCCACTTATCTGGAGACCGGCCGCGTCATGCTGATGCGGGATACGTTCGGCAGCCTCTCTTTCCCGACCACGAACTTCGTGGTGGCCCGCCTGGAGATCAATTACCTGCGGGAGCTGCACTGGCCCGGTACCGTCACGATCGGCAGCGGGGTCGAGCATATCGGGCGCAGCTCGGTGGTGTTCGCCCAGGCGGTGTTCCACGGCGGCGATTGTGCCGCCAGCGGCCGCACCACGATGGTGCTGATGGACAGCCGGTCCCGCACGCCCGCGCGGCTGCCGGAGGATATTTTGGCGCGGCTTAAGCCGCTGGCGATGCCGGCGGCTTAAGCCTGCCGCGCCGGTGTGCGTACCACCATACCGTCGAGTTCCGGCGTCACCTTGATCTGGCACGACAGGCGGGAGTTCGGCTTCACCTCGTAGCCGAAGTCCAGCATGTCCTCCTCCATCGGGGAGGGGCCGCCGACCTTCTCGAACCATTCGCCTTCCACGTAGACGTGGCAGGTGGCGCAGGCGCAGGCGCCGCCGCACTCCGCCTCGATCTCCGGAATGCCGGCCTTGAGCGCCGTTTCCATCACGGTGGAACCGGTGTCGCCGTCCACAACCCGGGACGTGTCCTGCGAATCGATGAAGGTAATCTTGGGCATCGGCTGACCAGAAAGCAGAGGCGGCCGGAAAAGGCTCCGGCCGCGGCCCTCCTATATCGGCTCCTTCCGAACGATGCCAGTGCGGCGTCCGGGGGTGCTTACTGCGTCCGCAGCAGCTCTCCGACCACGCTGCGGGCGTCCTCGACCGCTTCCGCCAGGGTCGCCAGCGCAGCCGGCAGTCCCGGACCGGTGCCGGCGCTGGCGCGCTCCACCACATCGGCCGCCGCCGCCACCCGGCATGCTCCGATGCCGCGGGCGGAGCCCTTCAGCGTATGGGCAAGCATCGCCACCGCGTCCGGCGGGGCGGTCCGCATCCGCTCCACCAGCTGGACCGATTGGCGCGCGAACAGCTGCAGCACCTCGCGCTCAAGGCCGCGATCGCCCAGGGTCATCCGCGCGAGGTGCACCAGGTCGATCGTGCGCGCCGCGTCGGCCCAGCTGCCGCCGGGCTCGGTCCGCACCACTGTCATCGTCTCCATGAGTTCCGCCATGCCCCCGTTTGCGGTGTCGTTTGCCCGCAAATCATGCAGGCCCGGCGGCCAAAGTCCGGTGAATCGGAGGCAGTTGCCGGGCGATTTCCCCTCAAACAGCGCCGAGGCCGTTAACACCGGGTTAACGCGCGCGTGGCCGGCAAATGTAAAGAAAGTGGGGATAGAGCCGCGGCCCCGTTAAGTATCGTCCCGAAATGGGGCACGGAACGTGCAATATGCCTAACGCGCGTTAACGATGATTAAAGCCGCGTTACTGTCGGCGTTTCTTTCGCTCTCGCGCACAGTTAAGGTGGGCGTGCGACGGAATCGGGCAGTGATTCCGTCGGCGGCGGGAAACCGAGGGGACGGCGCGCGAGCGGGGTGGCGGCTGGTTTCCGTTGCGACGCAACGGAAGTGACGCCTGCGCGGTCGTCTCGGTCGACGTCTGGATGCGAGGCAACGGGGACATGGCGAACACTCCACGCAAGTTGAAGGATCCGACAGAAGCGGCGCTGTCGGCGATCCAGGATGCGCTGAATCTGCGTGACGGGGAGCCTACCCCACCACCGAATACCACCGGGGGGCCGGTCTCGGCCACGCTCGCCGTGGCCGATCCGTGGCCGCGCGCCCGCGCCGGCGACCAGGACCTGTTCGAGGAGACCGGCCCGCGCATCGCCGGGCAGTCGCAGTCGGCGCGGCGCGCCGCCAACGACGACCGCCGCAGCATCGGTCAGCTGCTGCAGACGCTGCAGCAGCGCCCGCCGAATACCCCGTATCTGATCGCCCTCGGCTTCGCGATCCTGTGGATCGGCGTCGGGGCTTTCATCGCCACCGGCTCCTTCGCCGAATTGCGTGAAGTGCTGGCCACCGGCGGACGGGCCACCGCGGGCCCGCAGCTGCTCGGCCTCGCTTCGGCCGTGCTGGTGCCGCCGCTGTTCTTCTTCGTGCTGGCCCACATCGTCTCGCGGGTGCAGGAGCTGCGCGGCATCTCCCGCTCGATGACCGAGGTGGCGATCCGCCTGGCCGAGCCGGAGACCATCGCCAGCGAATCGATCGTCAGCGTCGGCCAGGCCATCCGGCGCGAAGTCGCCGCCATGGGCGACGGCGTCGAGCGCGCGCTTGCCCGCGCGGCCGAGCTGGAAACTCTGGTGCACAACGAGGTGGCGGCGCTCGAGCGCGCCTACAACGACAACGAGTTGCGCATCCGCGGCCTGATCGAGGACCTGGCGAGCCAGCGCGAGTCGCTGATCGGGCAGGCCGACCAGATCCGCAGCGCCATCACCAGCGTGCATATGGGGATGACGCAGGACATCACCTCGGTCAGCGAGATGGTCTCGTCGAGCGTCAACGAGGCGTCGCAGCGCATCACCCGATCGCTCGCCGACAAAGGCGAGCACATCACCGTCGCGCTCGGCCGCGCCGGCGATTCCATGATCGATGCGATCGGCGATCGCGGCGCCGAGCTGCTCGATCAGCTCAACCGCACCAGCGACGAAGTCAGCCGCACGCTCGACGCCGCCAATACCCGGCTGGTGGCGGCGCTCAATTTCAAGACCGACGAGCTGACCGACAAGATCGTCGACATTTCCGGTGACCTCTCGCAGACGCTTTCGGCGCGGCTCGACCGCATCGCCGACGGGCTGGAGGAGAAGACCGCGATCCTCTCCGAGAAGCTCTCGCACAGCACTGAAGACGCCGGCGGCAAGCTGTTGGCGCTGACCTCCGATCTGACCGACCAGCTCACCGCGCGCTCGCGCGAGGTGGTCGAGACGCTGATCGACACCGGCAGCCGGATGGCGGAGACGCTGGTCACCCGCGCCGACGAGGTGAACGCCACCATCAAGGCCAGCGGCGAGTCGCTGGCGCTCGACCTCAGCCTGCGCGGCAGCGATCTCGTCAGCAAGCTGGAAGAAGCCGGCACCCGCATCAACGACACGATCCTGTCGCGCGGCTCCACCGTCACCGCCACGTTCGAGACCAAGGCCGACGAACTGGCGGAAGTCATCAACCGTCGCACCGAGGACGTCCAGCAGGTG
>DASWSO010000539.1:0-5798 GCA_036402635.1 Xanthobacteraceae bacterium | reverse complement strand
CGGAGGGGGCATGAGGAATTCGGCAAGTCTCGTTGGACGCAGCATGGCCTTGGCCGCACTGCTCACCATCACCTCACCCGCGCTCGCGCAGGCGCCGCTGCAGATCGCGCCCAAGATCGACGCCGCCGACACCGCCTGGATGATCGCCGCCACCGCGCTCGTGCTGATGATGACGATCCCCGGACTGGCGCTGTTCTACGCCGGCATGGTGCGCAGGAAGAACGTGCTCGCCACCATGGCGCCGAGCTTCGCCGCGGTGGCGCTGATCTCGCTGCTGTGGGCCGCTGCCGGCTATTCGCTTGCGTTCACCGGCGAGGGCGCGGTGATCGGCTCGCTCGAGCGGCTGCTGCTGCGCGGCCTGGGGATCGAGTCGGTCAACGCCGCCGCGAAGACCATCCCCGAGTCGCTGTTCATGCTCTACCAGATGACCTTCGCGATCATCACGGTGGCGCTGATCTCCGGCGCGGTGGTGGATCGCATGCGGTTCTCCGCCTTCCTGCTGTTCGCGGTCGGCTGGCTGTTTCTGGTCTACGTGCCGCTGGCGCACTGGGTGTGGGGCGGCGGTTTCCTGGCCGGCATGGGCGCGCTCGATTTCGCCGGCGGAACCGTCGTGCACATCAATGCCGGCATTGCCGGGCTGGTGGCGGCCTATGTGGTCGGCGCGCGCCGCGGCTACGGCAGCGAGAACCTCGCGCCCTACGACCTCTCGCTCGCGGTGATCGGCACCGGGCTGCTTTGGGTCGGCTGGTTCGGCTTCAACGGCGGCTCCGCGCTCGGCGCCGGCGCGCGCGCCAGCATGGCCATCGTCGCGACGCACCTCGCCGCCTGCACCGGCGCGCTGATGTGGATGGCGCTGGAATGGTGGACGCGCGGCAAGCCGTCGGTGCTCGGCATGATCTCGGGCGCGATCGCCGGGCTCGGCACGATCACGCCCGCGTCCGGCTATGTGCTGCCGTGGCATGCGGTGGTGATCGGCGCGCTCGCCGGCACCGTCTGCTTCTGGGCCTGCACCAGCCTGAAGCAGCGGCTGCGCTATGACGACTCGCTCGACGTGTTCGGCGTGCATGGCGTCGGCGGCGTGCTCGGCACCATCCTCACCGGCGTGTTCGCGACCGCCGCGGTGTCGATGAGCGCCGATACGCCCGCCGGCCTGCCCGGTCTGCTCGACGGCAATCCGCGCCAGCTCTGGATCCAATGCATCGCGGCGGCTGTGACGGTGGGCTGGTCGGGCGCGCTGACCTTCATCATCCTCAAGGTGGTCGGGCTGATCACGCCGCTACGCGTCAGCGACGAGGAGGAGCGCCTTGGCCTCGACATCCGCCTGCACGGCGAGTCGATCCACGCATAGGGCGTAACCGCCTGAAGTGTCGTCCTTCGCGAAGGCGCGAAGGCGGAGGACCCAGTAATCACCGGTGTCCCGACTCATGCGCGGCTGTGTTTACTGGATCGTCCGCCGGAGCCTGTCATCGCGCCGGCCGAAGGCCGGCCCGTTGGCGGACGCTGACATCGGAATGAGTCAATTCCAGACGGAACTGCTCTAACTGATGCCGTCAGGCGAAGCGCCGCTCCGCTCCCACCGGAAGTTGCTGCCCAATCGTTAGGCAGACTCGCGGTGAGGGATTGTGCGACGCACATCGGGGTTCTGCCGCCTGCGCTTGCACCCGGCCGAGAACCCTCACCTCATCAACGCCTTAGGCATCCGTGCGGCAAGCTGGCACGGGGTTTGATTAGTCCCTGTCGGTGCCGCGTGCCGTTTGCGCGGCGAACGCGGCATCAGCGCCATGCCATCCGACGGGGGCTTAATGAAAATCATCATTGCAGTGATCAAACCCTTCAAGCTCGACGAGGTGCGTGACGCGCTCACCGCGCTTGGGGTGCACGGCATGACCGTGAGCGAGGTGAAGGGCTATGGCCGGCAACGCGGCCACACGGAAATCTATCGCGGCGCCGAATACGCCGTCAGCTTCCTTCCCAAGGTGAAGATCGAGGTCGCGGTCGCGTCGGATCTGGCGCCGCAGGTGATCGACGCGATCACCGCCGCGGCCAAGACCGGCCAGATCGGCGACGGCAAAATCTTCGTCCTCGAGCTTGCTGCCGCAGTGCGCATCCGCACCGGCGAAACCAACGAAGCCGCGCTGTGATCCCGCGAGCCGAAAAAGGAGTTCGACACATGAAGTTCAAGTTGCCTCGCGGGGCGATCGCGGTCGGCGCGCTGCTGGCCGGCTTCCTCGTACTGGCGTTGCTGGTATTCCCGGCGCTGGCGCAGACTCCAACGCCGGCCGCGGCCGCGGCGGTCGAGCCCACCGTCAACAAGGGCGACACCGCCTGGATGCTGTCCGCGACCGTGTTCGTGCTGCTGATGACTATCCCCGGCCTGGCGCTGTTCTACGGCGGGCTGGTGCGCGCCAAGAACATGCTGTCGGTGCTGATGTACGTCTTCTACAGCGTCTGCGTCGTGGTGCTGATCTGGGTGCTGTACGGCTACAGCCTCGCCTTCACCGGCGGCTCGGCCTTCATCGGCGGCTTCTCGAAAGCCTTCCTGATGGGCGTCACGCCGGACTCGAAGGCCGCGACCTTCACGGTCGGCGCCAACATTCCGGAGTTGGTCTACATCGCGTTCCAGATGACCTTCGCGGCGATCACGCCGGCACTGATCGTCGGCGCTTTCGTGGAACGCATCCGCTTCTCCGCGGTCGCGCTGTTCATCCCGCTGTGGGTCACCTTCGTCTACTTTCCGATCGCGCACATGGTCTGGTACTGGTCCGGCCCCGACGCGATCGATGCCGCCGCCAAGCTGGTGGCTGCAGCGACCGACGCCGCCGCCAAGACCGCGGCGCAGGCCAAGCTGGACGAAGTGCTGGCGGACGCCGGGCTGATCTTCTCCTGGGGCGCGATCGATTTCGCCGGCGGGACCGTCGTGCACATCAATGCCGGCATCGCCGGCCTGGTCGCGGCGCTGCTGCTCGGCAAGCGCGTCGGCTACGGCCGCGAGCTGATGTCGCCGCACTCGCTGACGATGAGCATGATCGGTGGGTCGCTGCTGTGGGTCGGATGGTTCGGCTTCAATGCCGGCTCCAACCTCGAAGCGTCCGGCGGCGCCGTGCTCGCCATGATGAACTCGTTCGTCGCTACCGCCGCGGCGGCGCTCGCCTGGATGCTGGTGGAATGGGCCGCCAAGGGCAAGCCGTCGCTGCTCGGCGTGCTCTCCGGCGCGGTCGCCGGGCTGGTCGCGGTCACGCCCGCGTCCGGATATTCCGGACCGATGGGCGCGATCGTGCTCGGCCTGATCGCCGGCGCCGTGTGCTTCTTCTTCTGCACCACGGTGAAGAACGCGCTCGGCTACGACGACTCGCTCGACGTGTTCGGCGTGCACTGCATCGGCGGCATCATCGGCGCCATCCTCACCGGCATCCTGGTGAACCCGGCGCTCGGCGGCACCGGCATCATGGACTACACCACCGGCAAGGTCGGCGACTACGTGATGACCACGCAGCTGATCGCGCAGTGCAAGGCGGTGCTGCTGACGCTGGCCTGGTCCGGGATCGGCTCCGCCATCCTGCTGAAGATCATCGACCTCATCGTCGGCTTGCGCGTCAGCGTCGAGCAGGAACGCGAAGGGCTCGACCTCACCGAACACGGAGAGCGCGCCTACACCAGTTGAGCGCGCTTCAAGGACACGGACGCGGCGGAGTACCCGGCACCGCCGCTACCGTCGGGAGGCTCCAGGGGCGACCTTGGAGCCTCCCTCTTTTTCAGGTCCCGCGATCCCGGTCGTCTGCTCGCGTGTCGATTGTTCGTTCGCGCAGTCGGGCCGCGGCCGCGGACCGCGCAGCTCCGCCGGCACTCGACAATTGTCGACGCGCTGCTCGTCCGCCGCCTTGGTCGACAGCCGCTCCTTCGAGGTCCTCACCTCCGCTGTGTAGGCACTGATCACGAGCAAGCCGTCGAGCAGTGCCGCCATCGCCGCGATCAGCGCTCTGCGGGCTGTCCTTGCCATGTGCGGGTCTCCGGCTGGCCGATGAGTTTCACTCTGAGCGTTGGCCAAATCCACCCGATTTGTCGCCCGGGCGCACTAGGACGCTATTGGTCGATGCGCCGCCGCCGTTTACCTCCGCTTAATGGTAAACCTTTCGTAACGCCTCGCCGCTACCCTCGCCGGCGAGGAGCGGAGCCGTGGCGATCCAAACCAAGCGCTTCAGCTGGCTGCGGTCACCGACCGGCTGGCAGCAGTTCCAAGGGTGGCAGGAGAAGCGCCGCGCCATGCGCGAGAGCTTCGACAATGCCCGATCGATGGCCACGTCCGGGTTCGGAGAGGCCTGGACGTCGCAGATCGACGGCACCGCAAACCTCGCCGGGCAGGCCGCGCTCGACCGCATCCAGGCTGCCGCCAAAGCCAAATTCGACAAGTCCGCCTGAGCGTCGTTCCCTACTCTGATGTCCCGGACGCGGTGCGGCACGCAGTGCTGCGCCGCTGCGCCGGGGCCGCCTAGCCCACCGAATAGAGCGCTGAGTTCACAGCTTGGGATGGTCCCGGTTCAGCAGCGCATCGGTGAGCGCTGCACTGCGCCCGGGACACCGGCATCCGCTCTAGCCCCCGCGGGCGGCCTGGATCAGCTTGAGCGCGTCCTCGCTCGCCCACTCGGCCGGCCCGGCGAGCGACGCGATCTCGCAACCGGCGCGGTCTACCAGCACGGTTGTCGGCATGCCGAATGCCTTTCCGGCCGCCTTCAGGTCCTGGAAAATCTTGGCGGAGGGGTCGGCGAAATAGCCGAGCTTCTCGATCCCGGCGGTGCGCAGCCAAGTCCTCGGCTTGTCGGCGTCGCGGGTGTCGATGTTCACCGCCACCACCTGGAAATCCGGGCCGCCGAGCTTGGCCTGCAGCGCGTCGAGCGCCGGCATCTCCTTGCGGCATGGCACGCACCAAGTGGCCCAGAGGTTCAACAGCACCAGCTGGCCGCGCCAGTCGGCCAGCGTCTTGCGCTGCCCGGCCTCGTCCATGAAGGCGAGCTCCGGCAGCGGCAGCGGCCTGTCGGCGACCGTCATGGCGGCGACTTCGCCGCGTGTCAGCGGGGCGATCCGCTGCGCGATGGTGCGGGCCTCGGCGCAGGCCGCTGCCCCGGCCGGATTGCGTGTGAAGCTCACGATCCCGTATACCGCCCCCGCCATCACGGCCGCTGCGGCCGCGGCGAGCAACAGCGCGCGGGAGCGCCGCGGCCGGCTGGGAGCAGCTTCTGCGGCGCGCTTCATCTGCGGAAAGACCTTCGGTGTGACGCCATGAGCAACAAGATGTGGGGTGGCCGCTTCGCGGATGCACCTGACGAGATCATGGCGGAGATCAATACCTCGATCGACTTCGACCGGCACCTCTACCGCCAGGACATCGCCGGGTCCAAGGCGCATGCCGCGATGCTGGCCAAACAGGGCATCATTGCGGCCGAGGACGCCGACCAGATCGCGCAGGGGCTCGACGCCATCCTGCAGGAGATCGAGGCCGGCCGCTTCGTCTTCAAGCGCGGGCTGGAAGACATCCATATGAACGTGGAGGCGCGGCTGGCCGAGCTGATCGGCCCGGCCGCCGGGCGGCTGCATACGGCGCGCTCGCGCAACGACCAGGTCGCCACCGACTTCAAGCTGCACGTGCGCGAGACTATCGACGAGCTCGACCGGCAGCTGGCCGCCTACCAGCTCGCTTTGGCCGAGCGCGCGCTCGAACATGCCGGAACCGTGATGCCGGGGTTCACGCACCTGCAGACCGCGCAGCCGGTGACCTTCGGTCACCACCTGCTGGCCTATGTGGA
>DASWSO010000538.1:0-2119 GCA_036402635.1 Xanthobacteraceae bacterium | reverse complement strand
ACGGTGTGGCCGTTGGAAGTGACCATCAAGGTGTAGCCGTCGGGCGTGGCCTTGGCGACGGCGGCCGTGCCCGCAATACCCGGACGATTCTCCACGATGATCTGCTGGCCCCACCGCCTGCCCATATCTTCGGCAAAGATGCGCGCGAGAATGTCGGTGACACTGCCGGCGCCGAACGGCACCACGATGGTGACGCGTTGTGTCGGATAATTCTGCGCGGCGGCTGGCGAAGCCGCAAGCGCCGCGATGGTGGCCAAGGCCGCCAGGACCGGTGCTGTGAAGCGTTTCAATCGTATCATCGCGTTCTCCTCCCTGAGAGATCCTTCGTGTTGGTCGCATCGGCTCGCATTGATCTTTTATGCCGAGATTTGGTCAAGCTGCCATAGAGGTCCTTTACCATCTGGCGGCGTTTCGCCCCATAGCCGCCGCGCGCCAATAATCCCGTTGGATAATCCTGTTCATTGTGAAGGACAGTCGGAACGTTTCTCCGGCTTCGCAGTTTGGCAAGGGTGCCCCATCCTAAACGGCGCCGTCGGTAAATGAACCCCATTATAATCAAACTGTTTGCGACGGCGCTGACGCTTTCGCAGGTGACGGTTGCGCCGGAGAATGTTCGCACGGAGTTCGATCCGGTTGCGGACCGCGGCGCGGTGGTGCAGCTGTTGAAGGACGGCTGCGCGCATATGCGCCGCGCCTTCGACATCGAGGATCTCAATCTCGACGATCTGATCGACACCGCCATGAAGGACCCGCAGGCGCTCACCGGCGGGGCCGAGATCAAGGCCTTCAAGGGGCTCAATTTCTCCGACCTGATCGCGGCCTATCGGCAGTTCTGCAAAGGCGAAGCGGTGGCTGGCGAGGCGGTGGCCAGCTCGGCGGTCGATATCGGCGCGGTGATCGAGGCCTATAACCGCTCGGTGGCGGACCTTCCGGACCACACCAAGCTGAAGAACTTCCGGCTGCCCGGCGCCTCGACGGTGCTGGACGGCAAGGGCAGCCGCTTTGCCGAACTGTTCGAGCCCGACCATCGCCGGGTGTGGGTGCCGATCGCCGAGATCCCGCAGACGGTGCAGCAGGCTTTCGTGGCGGCGGAGGACAAGCGCTTTTTCGAGCACCGCGGCATCGACGAGCGCTCGGTGATCCGCGCCTTCATGAGTTCGTTCGCCAGCACCGGGCGGCCGCAGGGCGGCTCCACCATCACCCAGCAGGTGGCCAAGAACCTGCTGGTGGGCGACGACGTCACCTATGAGCGCAAGATGCGCGAAATGATCGTGGCGGCGCGGCTGGAGCGCACGCTGACGAAGCCGGAGATTCTCGAACTCTATCTCAACTCGATCTATCTCGGCCGCCGCTCCTGGGGCATCGAGATGGCGGCGCAGAGCTATTTTGGCAAGCGCGCGCGCGATCTTACGCTGGAAGAGGGTGCGCTGCTCGCCGGCCTCACCAAGGGCCCGAGTTTCTACAATCCCGACCGCCATCCGGCGCGGGTGCAGCAGCGGCTCGCCTATGTGCTGGGCCGGCTGGCCGAGGATGGGGCGATCAGCGCCGAGGCCGCCCAGCAGGCCACCGCCCATCCGCCGCGCCTGATCGCGCAGGATCGGGTGCGGCGCGAGGTCGGCTTCCACTCTGTGGATTATGTGGCGCGCGAGGCCAAGAAGGTCGCCAAGCTGCCGAGCCTGACGGCGGACTCCTACGTGGTGCGCTCCACCATCCATCCGGAACTGCAGCGCGCGACCGAGGTGGCGCTGCAGGACGGGCTCGCCCGCTACGAGCGGGCGCATGGCCGCGCGCGCTTTGCCGGGCCCGAGAGCAACCTCGCCGACGCCATCCGCAAGACCGAGGCCAAAGGCGCGGCCGGCGGCTTGGGCCCTGCCGGCGGCTTGGCCGACCCTTCGCTGCCGGCGTGGCGGCAGGTGTTCCAGAATGCCCGCATGCCGCTCTACGACGTGCACTGGACGCCGGCGATCGTGCTCGACAAGGGCTCCGACAAGACCGGCATGCGGGTGGGCCTGCGCGACGGCCGCATCCTGCCGCTCGCCGTGCATGGCTCGGTGCGCAAGCTGCTGAACCCCTACGACGTGGTCTATGTCACGGTGACCGAAGGGCGCGGCAAGGCGGC
>DASWSO010000537.1:0-1924 GCA_036402635.1 Xanthobacteraceae bacterium | reverse complement strand
CGCGCCGGGACCTGTTCGCCGACATCCGCGTGCGCGAGGCGGTGGGATTGCTGTTCGACTTCGCCTGGGTCAACCGGACCTTCTTCTTCGACCGGTTCCGCCGCACCGCGAGCTATTTCGAGGGTTCGGAACTCTCCGCCTACGGCCGCCCGGCGGACGCGGCGGAGCGCGCATTGCTGAAGCGATTTCCCGACGCGGTCCGTGCCGACATTCTGGAGGGCACGTGGCGGGTGCCGGGTTCCGACGGATCCGGACGCGACCGCGACCGGCTGCGCACCGCCCTCGACCTGTTCGCCCAGGCCGGCTGGGAGGTCGGCGGCGGCGAACTGCGCGAGCGTGCGAGCGGACGTGCTTTCGCGTTCGAGCTGCTGGCCGCCACCAAGGAGCAGGAGCGGCTCGCGCTCGCCGTGCAGCGCGACCTCCGCCGTGCCGGCATCGCCATGCACATCCGCTCGGTCGACCCGGTGCAGTACGACCGCCGCCGGCAGACCTTCGACTTCGACATGCTGCAGAACGAGTGGGGGGCCTCGCTCTCTCCGGGCAACGAGCAGAGCGTGTACTGGGGCTCGGCGGCGGCCGACGCTCCCGGCAGCCGCAACTATATGGGCGCCAAGAGCCCGGCGGTCGACGCGATGATCGAGGCGCTGCTGGCGGCGCGCGAGCGCCCGCAATTCGTCGCCGCCGTGCGCGCGCTCGACCGCGTGCTGATCTCCGGCTTCTACGTGGTGCCGCTGTTCCACCTGCCGGAACAATGGGTGGCGCGTTGGTCGCAGATCGCGCGCCCGGAAAAAACATCGCTCTATGGCTACCTGCCGGAAACGTGGTGGCATCGGCCGGAAAAACGGTGACGCGTGGACCTCGAAACCGCACCGGAGAATGAAAGCGCGCGCGACACGACGCTCGACGGAATTTTCCGCACCAACGTGCGCCGGCACCCGGATGCGCTGGCGCTCGTCGATCCGCCCGACCGCGCGACATTCACGCACGGTGAGCCGCGGCGGCTCAGCTTTGCGGACCTCGACCGTGCCATCAGCGTGCTGGCGCAGCAACTGCAAGCGCTGGGCATCCCGCGCGGATCGCCGATCGCGCTGCAGCTTCCAAATATCGTCGAGGGCGTTGTGGCGCTGCTTGGCATTATCCGCGCCGGCTACGTCGCGGTGCCGTTGCCGCTGCTGTGGCGGCAGGCCGATGCGGCGCGTGCGCTGAACGAGATCGGCGCGGCCGCATTGATCGTGACCCGCGATGCGGCCGAGAATGCCCGGCGCATCGCGGCCCACACCGCAAGCCTGCGCTACGTCTGCGCATTCGGCGAAGCGCCGGCGGACGGCATCGTTGCGCTCGGCGACGTGTTCTCCGGCAACGCGGTCGAGGTTGCGCCGCTGCCGCCGCACGACACCGCCTCGCCCGTGCTGATCACGTTCAATGCCGGTCTCGACGGACCTGACCCGTTCGTCCGCACGCAATCCGAACTCTTGGTCGGCGGCATGGCCACGGTCCTGGCGGCTCGCATGCGCCCGCGCACCGTTCTGCTCGGCACGATGCTGCCGTCCTCCTTCGCTGTGTTGGCCACCACCTTGGTGCCATGGCTTTTAACCGGCGGGACGCTGCTGCTGCACCAGCCTTTCGACGCTGCGACATGCGCCGCGCAGATCGAGCAAGGCGGATGCGACTTTGCCGTCCTGCCCGGACCTTGCGTCCCGTTGCTGGCGGACGCCGGCCTCATCGACGGGGAGCGGCCGGCGGTGCTGGCGGTGTGGCGGTCTCCCGAACGGCAGGCCGGCAGCGCCATCTGGACCGGCGCCGCGCCGCTGGTCGACGTGCTGGTGTTCGGCGAGGACGCGATCGTGCCGCTGCGGCGCGCCGCCGACGGCCGTCCGGCCGTCATCTATGCGGGTCCCTTCCTCGCCTCCGACGGCACGACCGA
>DASWSO010000536.1:0-7379 GCA_036402635.1 Xanthobacteraceae bacterium | reverse complement strand
AGCGCATCCGCATCGTGCGGGAGGCGCGTATCGGCATGCAGGAACAGCAGCACCTCGCCGCCTGCAATCGCGGCGCCGGCATTCATCTGCGCTCCGCGTCCGCGCGGTGCGACAACGACCCGGTCGGCATGCGGGCGAGCGATTTCCGGCGTCCCGTCGCGGCTGCCGCCGTCAGCGACGATCACCTCGGCGCCGGTCGCCCGCAGCGGGGCAAGCCGCGCCAGCGCCGCCGCGATGGTGGCGGCCTCGTTGAGCACCGGAATGACGATCGACAGCATGGCGCCGGGGAATGTGGTGGCGGGGGCGCTGCAGCGTAGCACCATCCGGTGTCCGGCGCACGATGGCGCCGGCTACTCCGCGGCCTGGTTCAAGGCGCCGCCGCAGCTCGATCCCTGCCCGGCGGTACAACCGAAGCAGTGGCCCGCCACGGCGATCGGGTCGCCGGCGAGATCGCGCCCGAGCAGGTCCGCCAGGTGCATCCGCTCGCGCCCCTCCCGCCGCAGCGGCAGGTCCAGCATCTGGTTGAAATCGCAGTCGAAGACGTAGCCGCGATAATCCACCGAGATCAGCGAGCGGCACATCACGCCGTCGAGGTTGGCGTCGAGGTGCGCGTCCTGTAGCAGCGCGAGGTAGCGGTCGAACTGCCCCTTGGCGAGCAGGACCGCGCCGAACCGTTGGATCGGCATGTTGGCGAGCGTGTAGAGCCGGTTGAACGCGACGCCGTGCGCGTCCCGCAGCACGCGCCTGTAATCGGCTTCCAGCGCCTCCTGCGGCGGCGGCAGCACCGGACCTTGCGGATTGTAGACCAGGTTGAGCACGAGCCCGCTGCCGTCGCGGCCGTAACCGACGCCGTTCAGGCGCCGCAGCCCGCGAATCGAGGCAGCGAACACGCCCTTGCCGCGCTGCGCCTCGACATTGTCGGGCAGATAACAGGGCATCGAGGCGACCACCTCGACCTGCTCGGCGGCCAGGAATTCGGCAAGGTCCTCCTGGCCGGGCTGCTCCAGGATGGTGAGATTGCAGCGGTCCATCACCTTGACGCCCAGCCCGCGGGCGCTGGTGACGAGGCGGCGGAAGTGCGGGTTTAGTTCCGGCGCGCCGCCGGTGATGTCCAGGGTGGAGACGCGGCTGTCGGCGATGAATTTCAGCACCGTGTCGACGGTGCCGCCGTCCATCTCCTCGGTGCGGTTCGGGCCGGCGTTGACGTGGCAATGCACGCAGGACTGATTGCAGCGGTAGCCGACGTTGACCTGCAGGGTCTGCAGCGCGCCGCGCCGGATCGCCGGAAACGAGATGCGTTCAAGCAGCGGCCAGGTGTCGCGCATTTTCTTGTCCTTGTTGTGCGGCAGCTCTGACATGAACCCGCGGACCGCACCACAGGTTCGCGGCGCGGCGGTCAAACGTTACGCCGAAAGCGGGCTATTTGGCAGGAGCCGCGTGGGTGGCGATGCCCATGTCCAGGCCAAGGCGGCCGAAACCCGGCAGCTTGAGCGCCGGATAGCGGATATCGAAGCCGGCGACGAGGCCCAGCACGTTGAACTCGAAGCCTTCGACCCAGCCGAGCTTCACCCCCAGCACGCCCCACAGGCTCAACTCGATGCCGGTACGGCTGTCGGTGAGGCCGAGGTAGAACGGCTCGCCGCGAAAGTCCTTGCCGAGCGCGTTGGGGGGCAGCGTGGCGCCGAGTTCCGGCACCGCGCGCAGCACCGTGGCGACGAACGTGTTGCTGTTGGGGCCCGGCCAGATGCGATAGTCGCCGGCATTGGCGAAGCGGTACTCCTTCACCGCGGCTTCCACCCGCGGGATCAGCGCCGCCGCCTCCTCGCCGCGCACGTCCGCGACCACATAGGGCGTATCGCCGAACCAGCGGCCGTCCGCCGCCCAGCCGTTGAGCCGCAGCGGACTGCCCCAGCCGACCACGTCGTAGCGGGTCCAGGCGCGGGCATTCTCGCGCTTGAGCACCACCCAGCTGTGCACCGCGACGACGCCCTTCAGCCCACCGGTGCGGCCGGAAAGGACCAGCAGGCGCGCCTCCGGGTGATCGGACGGCTTCGGCAGCAGGCCGGTGCTCGACCAGTCGGCATTGCGCCAGCTCATCGGCCTGCCCTCGAACGCAAACCAGGCGGCGCGGGCGGCCAGCGGCAGCACGAACAGAAACAGGAGGACGAGGGGGATCAACTTACGGCGGGCTCGCATGCGACACGCATTCAGATAGGACTTCCGGGCGGAAATGTGAGCCCCGGCGGTTAAGTCTGGTCAGCGCACCCGGTTGCCGCTGATGGCGAGCTGGGCGTAGCGGCCGGCGCCCTCGCGGGTGAGGTCGCCCACTGCCCGCTTCAGGTCCATGGCGACGATGGCGCCGTTCTTGGCGTCGGCGATCAGGTTGTCGGCGATCACGGCGGCGCCGGCGCCGGGGCTGACGGAAACCGAGATTCCCACGCCGGCATTGCGCACCACGTTGCCGGTGACGCTGACGTCGCGCAGGTGGCGGCCCCAGCCGAGCGCGATGCCGGCGGTGGGCGCATCCTCGATGACGTTGCCGGTCACCGCCGTATCGGCCTCGACCCCGATGCCGATGCCGGCACCGTCGTTCGGGTCGGTCCCGGCCGGGCGCTTGTTGTGCAGGCGGCGGATGACGTTGCCCTGCACCACCGCCAGCCGGCCGCCATTGTTGAAATTGGTGACCACGACGCCGAGCGCCGCGCCGTCGACCATGTTGTTGGCGATCACGGCGCCCTCGAAGCCGAACTCCACGTAGATCGCGACTTCCCCGCAGCCGGAGCAGCTGTTGCCGAGGATCTGGATGTTGGACGCCGCATTGCCGCGCACGGCGGTGAACGCCACGCCGCGGATGCGGTTGTTGCTCACGATCACGTTGCCGGCGCGAAAGACGTTGATGGCGTTGCCGTTCTGGCCGGAGCCCCCGGCTTTGGCGGCGATCTCCTCGATGCGGTTGCCGGTCACCAGGGTGCCGTCGTCGCCGGGCTCCGAGCGCCAGACCTGGATGCCGTTATTGCCGCAGCCGAGCACGGTGTTGGAGGCGATCGTGAGGCCGCGCGCATCGAGCGAGAGCAGGCCGGCGCCCGCCGCGCCCGTGATCGTGGTGCCGCGCACCTCCCCTTCGATGCCTTCGAGCACGACCCCGTTGCGGCCCGAGCCGGTAATTTCGCAGTCGAGGATGCGGACGCCGCGGCCGCCGAGCAGGTGGACGAGACCGCGCCCCTCCGGCAGCGGGCGCCCACCACCATCGAAGCCGAGGCCGGTGAGAGAAATTCCGTCGGCGGAGCGCGATTCGACCAGGCTCAGGTCCTGCGACAGGAGCAGCGTGGTGGCGCCGCGGATTCCGCTGAGCTGCGCGCCGGGCGGAAGCCGCAAGCCGGCGGCACGGTAGATGCCGGGCCGCAGCAGCAACGGCAGCCGCTGGGCGGCGGCTTGATCGATCGCCCGCTGCAGCGCGCGGCTCTGGTCCTCGGAGCCGTACGCACGGACGCCGAGCTGCTCCGCATCGATCCCGAACGGCGAGGCCGCACCGGGTGCCGGCGCGGCAGCCGCGGCCGCGGCGGTCGGCGCTGCGGCGGCGACGCCGGACAACATCAATAGGCGACGATCGAGATCCATGGGTGCACGCTCGCGAGCAGTAGACGGGGCGAGCGTTACAAATTCCGTACCCGCCTGAGCTGTGCCAGGGCGGAACGCCGCGATGGTTAAGGCTTTCGGGCCACCCCGATCAAAGCCCGCAGGATCGCCTCGCCGGCGCCGAGCAGATCGTCCGCGGTCATCCGCCGGCGGGCTCGGCCCCGCGTCCGCGCCGGAGCCGTCCGGAGCAGCGGCACGTGTACGAAAACGACGGCGCGCGAACCGCCGGTACCGCCCACCGCCGCCCGCCAGTAGAGGTAATTGCACAGGTAGCGGCCGGCATTGTGCGACAGCCGCACGTCGGCGCCGCGGGCCCGCGCCGCGACCCGCAGCGCCTCGAACGGCGCCCGGCCGCGGCGCATGCGGGGCGCGCCCGGGTCGAGCCGGTACTCGGCCGGCATCGCCCCGGCGACGTCCGCCAGCAACCGCGAGCGTATGTTCCTGGCACAGGTCTCCACGCGCACATGGCGGGTGCGGGCGGCGAGGCCGAACATCAGCACCACCTGCGGCCGATGCCGGGCCAGCAGCTCGGGCAGTTCCGCGTCCACCGCCGCGTAGCTGGTGCGAAACACATGGCCGACCAGCCGCACATCGGCGAAAGCCGGGCGCCGCAGCCGCGTCAGCTTGCGGACCAGCGCCTCGGTCGGGTTGAACGGCGCGCCTGGAAACGGCCCGAACCCGGTGACCAGCACCGTCAGCGGTGCCGCCGTCGCCAGCGCATGCTGTGGAGCCGGGGCGTGCACGCGCCTACAGCCGGCCCGTCAGGGCGTCGTGGAAGATGCGGCGTGCACCGGCGGCATCGAGCGGCACCGGGTTGCCGCCGGCGGTCGGGTCCGTCTCCGCCATCGCGGCGATGCGATCGGCCTGCGCGTCGTCGACGCCAAGGTCGGCGAGCGTCGGCGGCACGCCCACCTGCTCGCGCAGCATCAGCGTCCAGTCGAGGAACTCCTCGAAGTCCGGCTTGAGGCCGAGATAGCCGGCGAGCCGCTCGATCTTCTCGTCGATCGCCGCGCGGTTGAACTTCAGCACGTAAGGCAGCAGCACCGCGTTGGTCAGGCCGTGATGGGTGTCGTAGATCGCGCCGATCGGATGCGAGAGGGCATGGATCGCTCCGAGCGCCTTTTGGAACGCGGTCGCGCCCATCGCGGCAGCGGCCATCATATTGGCGCGCGCCTCGATATCGCCGCCGCGCTTGAACGCGCGCGGCAGGCTCTCCTTCACCAGCCGCATGCCCTCCAGCGCGATCCCGTCGGCGAGCGGATGATAGGCGGTGCCGCAATAGGCTTCGAGGCAGTGCGCGAACGCATCCATGCCGGTCCCCGCCGTGATGTGCGGCGGCATGCCGACGGTCAGCTGCGGGTCGCACAGCGCCGTCTTCGGCATCATGCCGGGATGGAAGATGATCTTCTTGGCGTGGGTCGCCGCATCGGTGACCACGGCGGCGCGGCCGACCTCCGATCCGGTTCCGGCGGTCGTCGGCACCGCCACCACCGGCGCGATCAGCGATGCATCGGCGTGCCGCCAGTTGTCGCCGACATCCTCGAAATCCCAGAGCGGACGGGTCTGAGCGTGCATGAAGGCGATCAGCTTGCCGACGTCGAGCGCCGAGCCGCCGCCGAACGCGACCACGCCGTCATGGCCGCCGCGCCTGTAGGCATCGACGCCGGCCTGCACGTTGGCGTCCACCGGGTTGGGCTGCAGATCGCAAAACAGCGCCGCGGACGCGCACGCGCCCTGCAGCGATCCGAGCGCATCCCGCAGCATTGGCATCCCCGCGAGATTCGGATCGGTCACCAGCAGCGGCTTGCGCATGCCGGCGGCGACGACCGCCTCCGGCAATTCGGCGATGCGACCGGCCCCGAAGCGCACGGTGGTGGGGTAGTTCCAGTTTCCGTTCAACGGCATGGCTGCTGCTGGGTCTGTGTGTCGGCGCCGAGTCTTCCACACCCGCGCGACGCATGCCACCGCCCGGCTGGCCGTCCCATCCGATTCGCCACGACGGTCCGGAAAACGGCCCTTGAACCGCCGCTGGCGTGGCGCGTTGACTACCAGACATAGCGTGTTTCGTTGCGTGCCAGCCGTTTGATCCTACCCAGATCGATCCAGCGACAATGTGCATATGGACGTTCACATCACCTCGGCGCTGCAGCAGTTTCTGCACCTGTTGAAGACCACCACGCTGGACGCGGTGGTGGTGATGGATGCGCGCGGGGTTGTGAGCGACTGGAACGAGCAGGCGACCAGCACCTTCGGCTACACCGAGGAAGAGGCGACCGGGCGTCCTCTGGCCGAGCTGATCATCCCGCCGCGCTACCGTGCGGCGCACCATGCCGGGCTGGCGAAATTCCTCGAAACCCATGAAGGTCCGCTGCTCGGCCGGCGCATCGAGGTCGCCGCGCTGCGCAAATCCGGCGAGGAATTTCCGGTCGAGCTAACGATCTCGCCGATCGCGGAAGCGGGCGAGTGGATCTTCGTCGGCTCGCTGCGCGACCAGAGCGAGCAGAAGCGGGCCGAGCGGTTCCGCGAGCAGCAGGCCGTGAAGGCCGAGGTGCTGTACCGGATCGTCACCTTCGCGGCCGAGTCGGGCTCCTTCGAGGAGGCGCTGGCGCTCTGCCTGGAAAGCATTCACCGCCTCACCGGCTGGCCGGTGGGGCACATCTACCTGCCGACCGAGCAGGAGCCCACCGTGCTGCTGCCGAGCGAGGTCTGGCATCTCTCGGACCCGGTGCGGTTCGCGCCGCTGCGGGAGGCGAGCGCGCGTGCCTATCTGAGCCCAGGCGACGGGCTGCCCGGGAGGGTGTGGCAGTCGGGCGAGCCGCTCTGGATCGCCGATCTGGCCAGCGATCCGGTGTTTCTGCGCCGCGAGGCCGCGCTGGCGGCCGGGGTCCGATCGGCGGTGCTGTTTCCGATCGTCAGCCAGGGACGCATGATCGCGATCGTCGAGTTCTTCACCGAGCTGCGGACCGAATACGACCCCGACCTGGCGCTCACGCTGCGCGCGATCGCCGATCAGGTCGGGCGCGTGTTCGAGCGGCGGCAGGCGGAGCACGCGCGGCGCGAGCTCTACGCGCAGGCTCAGGCCGAGCTGCAGGAGCGCCGCAAGGCCGAGGAGCAGCTGCGGCTGCTGCTCGCCGAGCTCAACCATCGGGTCAAGAACATGCTGGCGGTGGTGACCGGGATCGCGGCGCAGACCGCCCGCAACAGCCGCTCGATCGCGGCCTTCAGCGAGAAGTTCATGGCGCGGCTTGCTTCGCTCGGGCGCGCCCACACGCTGCTGACCGCCCGCAACTGGCAGAGCACGCCGCTCAACCGGCTGATGGAGGAATTGCTGGCCCCCTACGCCGAGCCCGAGGACGGCCATGTCAGCATCGCCGGCCCGCGGGTCTCGCTGCTGCCGAAGTCCGCGCTGGCGATGAGCATGATCCTGCACGAGCTGGTCACCAACGCCACCAAGTTCGGCGCGCTCTCGGTGCCGGAGGGCCGGCTGGCGGTGGAATGGAGCGTAGTTCCGGGCGACCCCGACCGGGTCCGGCTGAACTGGCGGGAGACCGGCCTGCAGGGGCTCGCCAAGCCGCGCCGCACCGGCTTCGGCACCCGCATGATCGAGGCGAGCGTGCGCCACGAGCTCGGCGGCACCGTTGCGGTGACCTACGCGCCTGTGGGTATCCGCTATGAATTGGAGTTTCCCGCGAACCAATAGCCGTCACGTCGCGTTGCCGACTTAAAGGATGCGGTGAAAAACA
>DASWSO010000535.1:0-1982 GCA_036402635.1 Xanthobacteraceae bacterium | reverse complement strand
TTCCAGGAGGCGACCGGCAAAACAACGCCGGGACGCCCGCGTGCGGCGCCGCCGACCCAGGGCACGCCGCCGGCCGCAGCTCCCGGTCCGGCTCCGGGCCGGCGCTCCGATGTGTTCGATCCGGCCGCACAGCCGAACGCGCCCGGCACGCCGCAGACGCTCGGCGCCATCGCGGCCGCGCCGCCGGTCGCCGGTGGTCCGCCGCCCGTCATTCTCGAAGAAGAGCCGGGGGTTGGCGCTCCCGGCGGCCGTCCGGCCGGTGCGCCGCTCGATCTCTCCCGCATGTCGGAACGGCCGGCGCGCGAAGGCGAGCAAGCGCGGCCGGGTCCCCCGATGGTGGCGGCGCTTCCGGGTGAGTCGCAGCCCGGCGCGTTGCCGGCGCCGCCGCCGCGCAATCCGAACGCAACCGGCGCGCCGCAGCAGACCGTGATGGCGCCGAGCGCCACCCCGAAAGACGAGTTCGCCCTGGCGCATGGCTACATCCAGCGCAAGGATTACGCACTGGCCGAGGAGAGCCTGCGCGCGTTCCTCAAGAAGCACCCGTCCGACCGGCTCGTTTCCGACGCGCATTACTGGCTTGGCGAGAGCCTGTATCAGCGCCAGCGCTACCGCGACGCGGCGGAATCCTTCCTCGCGGTCTCCACCAAGTTCGAGAAAAGCGCGAAGGCACCCGACTCGCTGCTGCGGCTCGGCCAGTCGCTGGCCGCGCTTGGCGAGCGCGAGGCGGCTTGCGCCACGCTCGGCGAGGTCGGGCGCAAGTATCCCGGCGCCTCCGCGGGCGTGAAGCAGAGCGTCGACCGGGAGCAGAAGCGCGCCAAGTGCTGAGCACGGCTCGCCCCGGCGAGAGTGCAGCGGAACCTATCTCCGAGACTGAAGCCGCGAGCCTGTTCGCGCACCTCGTCGGGCTGCCGCGGCTGGTCGTGGCGCTGTCGGGAGGACCGGACTCGACCGCGCTGTTGGTTCTGCTCGCCCGCTGGCGCGCGACCCATGAGCCGGCTCCAGAACTGATTGCCGTCACTGTCGACCACGGCTTGCGGCCCGGCTCGGCGCGCGAGGCGGCTGCGGCCAAGCGCCGCGCGGCCGCATTGGGCGTCCGGCACCAGACGCTGCATTGGCGCGGCGAGAAGCCGCAAACCGGTGTGCAGGAAGCGGCGCGCGCGGCGCGTTACGGGCTGCTTGGCGCCGCCGCACGGCGGTTCGGCGCATTAGCGATCGCCACCGGCCATACGCTCGACGATCAGGCCGAGACGGTGTTGTTCCGGCTGGCGCGGGGCAGCGGCATCGCCGGTCTCGCCGGAATGGCGCACTGCACTGCGCTGGCGCAGCCGGGCGGCAGCGCCGGCGCGCCGATCAGCCTCGTTCGCCCGCTGCTGGCCATCCCGAAGGCGCGGCTGATCGCCACGCTCGAAGCGGCCGGCATTCCCTATGCGAGCGACCCGTCCAACACCGATCCGCGCTTCGCGCGGCCGCGGCTGCGCCAGGCGGCGGCCGTGCTGGCGACGGAAGGGCTCGATCACGTACGGCTGACGACGCTGGCGCAGCGCGCGCGGCGGGCCGATGCGGCGCTCGACTGGGCCGTGGAGCTTGCGCTGCACACCCTGCCGCCGGGGTGCTGGTCGGCCGACGGCAAGATCGTGCTGCCGCTCGATGCGGCCCGCGGTTGGCCGGCCGAAATCCTGCTGCGGGTGCTGCACCGGGCGGTCGCGCAATGCGGCAACGAGGGCCCGGTGGAGCTCGCCAAGCTGGAAACACTGGCTGAGGCATTGCGGGGCGCCGCCGATCTCGGCCGGGCCGGGCGCTGGCGCCGGACCCTCGCCGGGGCCGTAGTGACTCTGGCCGCTGGCCGGCTGACGGTGGAGCAGGCGCCACCACGGCGCCGCGGCAGCGCCTAGCCTCGGTGGGTCGGGTGGACCACTCCTCCGGAACTGCGATCACCGGCCATTAGCAGTAATGATGGACAGCGCGCCGGTTCCCTTGGCATC
>DASWSO010000534.1:0-2306 GCA_036402635.1 Xanthobacteraceae bacterium | reverse complement strand
CGCGGCGCGGCACGCGCTGCGGCGCGGGCAGATCGATGCGGTGCTCGGCATGGGCTTCGTTGCTCACCATCTCATCCAGTTCTCGCGCGAGGCGCTGCGCGGCGAGCAGAACGCCTCATTCTACTCGGCGCGGCAACGCAGCCAGACCGACGCACCGCCGCTGCAGCCGGCGGCCGCCGACGCCGAGCTGCGCCAGACCGCCTGACGCGGCCGCGCGCCGCGTTCCAATTTCTCGCCGGGGGCGATAGCCGATGCCGACGCTGAGCAATCTCGCGGTCCGCGATATCGAGACCGTGCTGCACCCCAACACCAATCTGGCGACGCTGCCGCAGACCGGGCCGCTGATCCTCGAGCGCGGCGAAGGCTGCTTCGTCTACGACACCGACGGCAAGGCCTACCTCGAAGGCATGGCGGGGCTGTGGTGCACGTCGCTCGGCTACGGCAACGAGGAATTGGCGGACACCGCGGCGGCGCAGATGCGCAAGCTGCCCTACTCGCACCTGTTCGGCGGACGCAGCCACGATCCGGCGATCGAGCTGGCCGAGAAGCTGAAGGAGATCGCGCCAGTACCGATCTCCAAGGTGTTCTTCTGCGCTTCCGGCTCGGAAGCGAACGACACCCAGGTCAAGCTCGTCTGGTACATGAACAACGCGCTCGGCCGGCCGCGCAAGAAGAAGATCATCAGCCGCCTCAAGGCCTATCACGGCGTCACGGTCGCTTCCGCGTCGCTCACCGGCCTGCCCAACAATCACATCGACTTCGACCTGCCGATCGCCGGCATCCTGCACACGAGTTGCCCCCATCATTATCGCTACGCGCAGGACGGCGAGAGCGAGGAGGACTACGCCACCCGGCTCGCATCCGAGCTGGAGGAGATGATCCTGCGCGAGGGACCGGAGACGGTCGCCGCCTTCATCGCCGAGCCGATCATGGGCGCCGGCGGCGTGCTGGTGCCGCCGAAAACGTATTTCGAGAAGATCACCGCCGTCTGCCGCAAGTACGACATCTACATGATCGACGACGAGGTGATCTGCGGCTTCGGCCGGCTCGGCGCCATGTTCGGCGGCCCGCTGCTCGGCTACCGCGCGGATTCGCTCACCGTCGCGAAGGCGCTGTCCTCCGCCTACATGCCGATCGCCGCCGTGATGATCCCCGAGACGATGTATCAGGCGATGGTGGACGAGAGCCGCAAGATCGGCGTGTTCGGTCACGGCTACACCTATTCGGGTCATCCGGTCGCCGCCGCGGTCGCGGTCAAGACGCTGGAGATCTACGCGCGCGACCGCATCGTCGAGAAGGTCGCCGCCAAGGCGCCAAGGTTCCAGGCGCGCCTGCGCGCGCTCGGCGATCACCCGCTGGTCGGCGAAGCGCGCGGCATGGGGCTGGTCGGCGCCGTCGAGATGGTCGCCGACAAGCCGAGCAGGCGTTCATTCGATCCGAAGCAGGGCGTCGGCCCGCGCTGCGTCAGGTTCGCCGAGGAGGAAGGCCTGATCCTGCGCCCGCTCGGCGACGCCGTCTCGATCTGTCCGCCGCTGATCATCAGCGAAGACGAGATCGACCTCTTGTTCGATCGCCTCACCCGCGCGCTCGACCGCACACTCGACTGGGCCAAACGTGAGCAGCTGCTGGCGGCGTAGGGTCGTGGCATTCGCCTGATTGAGTCGCTGGACTGAGTTGTCAATCAGCATCCCGCCTTCTCGGTGCGGGGGTGTTCCGCTTCCCTTGTCCTCGTTTGCTTGGCGCGACCGGGGAAAGGGCCCCGTGAGCCAGCTCCTGGCACCCGGCGCTAGCGCCAGTCGCCCCGCACCGCCTGTACGAGTGCGAGCGCGGCGACCGCAGCGGTGTCGGCACGCAGGATGCGCGGGCCGAGCGCGATCCGCACCACCCGCGGCAGCCGCAGCAGGGCGTCGCGCTCGGCGGCGTCGAAGCCGCCCTCCGGCCCGATCAACACCGCCAGCGGACCGGGCGCGCTGCTGGCAGCGGCGAGCGCCGCGACCGGGTCCTTGACCTCGGCACCCTCATCGCAGAACACCAGCAGCCGATCGCCTGATCCTGCCAAGGCGGCAGCCAGCGGTGCCGGTTCGGCGATCTCCGGCAAACTGAGGATGCCGCACTGCTCGGCGGCCTCGATCGCGTTAGCGCGCATGCGCCCGGTGTTAATACGGGCGACCTGCGTGTGACGGGTCAGCACCGGCTGCAGGCGCGTGACGCCCATCTCCACCGCCTTCTGCACCATGTAGTCGAGCCGTGCGTGTTTCAGCGGGGCAAACAGGTACTGCAGGTCACCGGCCGGGGTCTGCGGTCGG
>DASWSO010000533.1:0-7192 GCA_036402635.1 Xanthobacteraceae bacterium | reverse complement strand
GCTCGATACCGACGACGCGATGCGGCTCGTGCAGCTGCGGGATTGGCTTGCCGGCGGAGGCTGGTTCGGCCTGCACCAGCCGCGGCTGCAGCCGCCCGTGGGCTACGACTCGCATTGGTCGCGCCTGGTCGACGCCGGGTTGGCCGGCGTCTTGTTGCTGTTGGCCCCGTTCACGGACGCCTCTTTCGCGGAGCGGCTGCTGCGCGCGATCTGGCCGGTGCTGTGGCTGCTGCCGACCATTGCCGGGATGGCGGCGATCGCCTGGCGGCTCGGCGGGCGCCTGGCGGCGACCATCGCGCTGCTGTTCGCGGTGCTTGCGGTGCCCGGCTATCAGCAGTTCACGCCCGGCCGCATCGATCATCACAATGTGCAGATCGCGTTGACGCTGCTGGTGGCGGCGGCGACCGTCTGGTCGGACCGTCGGGGCTGGTGCGCATACGCCGCCGGCGCGCTCAGCGGCTTGGCGCTGGCGATCGGGTTCGAGAGCCTGCCGTATGTCGCAGCCTGCGGCGCCGCGTTCGCGCTGCGCTACGCAGCCGATGAAAAAGCCGCGGCCGCCTTGCGCGGCTACGCGGCCGCGCTCGCCGCAGCGACGCTGCTCGCGTTCTTCGCCAATGTCGGGCCGGCGCACTGGTCGCGCACGCTGTGCGATGCGATCGCGATCAATTCCGTGCTGGCGATCCTGGTCGGCGCCGGCGTGCTGGCGTTCGCGGGCGCGTTGCCGGACCGCCGGGCGTACCGGCTCGGGCTGATCGCGCTCGCGGCGGCAGCGGCCGTCGCCGTGATGCTGGCGGTCGAGCCTCGCTGCATCGGCGGACCCTACGCCATGGTCGATCCGGCGATCTGGCCGGTGTGGCTCGCCGAAGTGCGCGAGAACCAGCCGCTGTGGCGCGTGCTGCACGTCAACCCGCTGACCGGCGTCGCCATCGCGGCGTTCCCGGCCGCTGCCCTGGCGGCGGCAGCGCTGCTGCTGCGCGACTTCACATTGCGCCGCGACTTCGGTTTCCTCACCGCCGCCGTGCTGCTGGCGGTGGCGGCGCTCACCACCGTCGGCGTGATCCGCGCCTATTCGTATGCGGTCTGGCTCGGCATGCCGCTGGTCGCGGTGGCGGCGCTGCGGCTTTCGGCTGCGCTGCAACTGCGCCGGTGGCCGGCTCGCGCCGCGCTCGGGCTTTTTCTCACCCCCTTGGCGCTGTCGAGCGGGGCCATCACGCTCGCCGACGCGACCGGCTTCGAGGACAAGGACGATTTTTCGCGGCCCGAGCGCCGCGCCTGTCTGCAATCGGCGAACTACGCCGCGATGGCGAAACTGCCGCCCGGCGTGGTGGCGGCCGACGTGAGCTTCGGCCCGTTCGTGCTGGCGCTGACCCCGCACGCGGTGCTGGCTGCGCCCTATCACCGCCTCTCCGCCGGCATCCTGTGGGCGCACGCAGCACTCGCGTCCACGCCCGAGCGGGCCCGCGCGGCGCTCGAGCGCGCGGGCGCAAGCTATGTGCTGGTCTGCGGCAGCCGTCCGCCCGACGGCATCGCGGGTGCCGATCTGCCGCACAGCCTGTGGACGCAGCTTCGCGCCGGCGCGGTGCCGGACTGGCTGCAGCCGGTCAGCGATCCAGGACATCCGCTGGCGGTGTACCGGATCAAGGGCTGACCCGCCGGTCCATGACTGGGCCGGCCGGCAACGGCCTCGACCTCACCGGCGACCCGGTCTCGACGGCTCCCCGGCGCGTCCCCCATCTAGCGGTGGAAGCCACGCTTCCGGCTGGCTTTTTGGTGCGTGCCTGTCTTGCAGGCAACAATCGCCTCCTTATATCGATTGCCGAGCCGCAGGGGCGCGGCAGCGTGAAGCAATTGGGGGCCGAGGGGCAGTCGGAGCAGGTGCGAGGCATCGGCTCACGACCACCCGTCCGGGCGCTTTCCGGTCCGGTTCGGCCTGCCGCAAAGAGAAAGAGGAATGAAACATGGGCAAGGTCATCGGCATCGACCTCGGCACGACGAATTCGTGTGTCGCGGTGATGGAAGGAACCACTCCCAAAGTCATCGAGAATGCCGAAGGCATGCGCACGACGCCTTCGATCGTCGCCTTCACGGACGACGGTGAGCGTCTGGTCGGCCAGCCGGCGAAACGCCAGGCGGTCACCAACCCGGAGCGCACCATCTTCGCGGTCAAGCGCCTGATCGGGCGGCGCTACGACGACCCGATGGTGGAGAAGGACAAGAAGCTCGTCCCCTACAAGATCGTGCGCGCCGGCAACGGCGACGCCTGGGTCGAGGTGGACGGCAAGAGCTACTCACCCTCACAGATTTCCGCCTTCATCCTGCAGAAGATGAAGGAGACCGCCGAGTCCTACCTCGGCCAGAAGGTCGAGCAGGCCGTCATCACGGTCCCGGCCTATTTCAATGACGCCCAGCGCCAGGCCACCAAGGACGCCGGCAAGATCGCCGGGCTCGAAGTCCTGCGCATCATCAACGAGCCGACCGCGGCCGCGCTCGCCTACGGCCTCGACAAGCAGAAGACCGGCATCATCGCGGTCTACGACCTCGGCGGCGGCACCTTCGACATCTCCATCCTGGAGATCGGCGACGGCGTGTTCGAGGTGAAGTCGACCAATGGCGACACCTTCCTGGGCGGCGAAGACTTCGACATGCGGCTGGTCAACTACCTGGCCGACGAGTTCCAGAAGGAGCAGGGCATCAACCTGCGCAACGACAAGCTGGCGCTTCAGCGGCTGAAGGAAGCCGCCGAGAAGGCCAAGATCGAGCTCTCCTCCACCACCCAGACCGAGATCAACCTGCCGTTCATCACGGCCGACGCCTCCGGTCCGAAGCACCTGACGCTGAAGCTCACCCGCGCCAAGTTCGAGGCACTGGTCGACGACCTGATCCAGCAGACGGTCGAGCCGTGCCGCAAGGCGATCAAGGATGCCGGCGTGTCGGCGGCCGAGATCAACGAAGTGGTCCTGGTCGGCGGCATGACGCGCATGCCGAAGGTGCAGGAAGTGGTGAAGCAGTTCTTCGGCAAGGAGCCGCACAAGGGCGTCAACCCCGACGAGGTGGTGGCGATCGGTGCGGCCGTGCAGGCCGGCGTGCTGCAGGGCGACGTCAAGGACGTGCTGCTGCTCGACGTGACGCCGCTGTCGCTCGGCATCGAGACGCTGGGCGGCGTGTTCACCCGGCTGATCGACCGCAACACCACCATCCCGACCAAGAAGTCGAACGTATTCTCGACCGCCGAGGACCATCAGAACGCGGTGACCATCCGCGTGTTCCAGGGCGAGCGCGAGATGGCGGCCGACAACAAGATGCTCGGCCAGTTCGACCTGGTCGGCATCCCGCCGGCGCCGCGCGGCGTGCCGCAGGTCGAGGTCACCTTCGACATCGACGCCAACGGCATCGTCAACGTCTCGGCCAAGGACAAAGGCACCGGCAAGGAGCAGCAGATCCGCATCCAGGCCTCCGGCGGTCTTTCGGAAGGCGACATCGAGAAGATGGTGAAGGACGCCGAGGCGCACGCGACCGAGGACAAGAAGCGGCGCGAGGCGGTGGAGACCAAGAACCACGCCGAGGCGCTCATCCATGCCACCGAGAAGGCAGTCGCTGAGCACGGCTCCAAGGTCGGCGAGGCCGAGCGCACCGCGATCGAGAACGCGATGGCGGATCTGCGCGAGGCCGTGAAGGGCGACGACGCCGAGGCGATCAAGACGAAGACGCAGACGCTGGCGCAGGCTTCGATGAAGCTCGGCGAGGCGATGTATGCGCAGAGCCAGAGCGGCGGTGACGGCGGCGCTGCCGGCGGGCCCGCAGGGCCGGGTGCCGGCGCTTCCGGCGGACCGAAGGAAGATGTCGTCGACGCGGAGTTCACCGAGGTCGACGACGACAAGAACAAGAAGAAATCGGCGTAAGCCGGGAGCGGTTCGCGATGCGAATCGAACCGACTATGCTGCAACCCCCGGGCTTTGCCCGGGGGTCCATCTTTTCAGCCCGGCCCACGACGACGGGGCAAGCGATGCCGGTGAACGATGGCTAAGCGCTGCTACTACGAGACACTGGGCGTCGCGCGCACCGCGGGCGATGCCGACCTGAAGTCCGCCTTCCGCAAGCTGGCGATGCAGTGCCACCCGGATCGCCATCCGGGCGATACGACCGCCGAGCACCGCTTCAAGGAAATCAACGAGGCCTACGACGTCCTCAAGGACGGGCAGAAGCGCGCCGCCTACGACCGCTTCGGCCACGCCGCGTTCGAGAACGGCACCGGCCCGGCCGGCGGCGGCCCCGGCTTCGGCGCCGATTTCGCCACCACCTTCGCGGATATTTTCGAGGGCGTGTTCGGCATGGGCGGCGCCGCCCGTGGCCGCGCCTCCGGCCGCGAGCGCGGCGCCGACCTGCGCTACAATCTCGAGATCACGCTGGAAGAAGCGTTCAACGGCAAGACCGCGCATATCGAGATTCCGATCGCCGTCACCTGCGAGGTCTGCTCCGGCGCCGGCGCCAAGCCCGGCAGCAAGCCGAAGACCTGCCTGACCTGCGGCGGCACCGGCCGGCTGCGGCATCAGCAGGGCTTCTTCACGCTCGAGCGCACCTGCGCGTCGTGCCATGGGCGCGGTCAGGTGATCGACAATCCGTGCACCTCCTGCGGCGGCGCCGGCCGCGTCACGCGCGAGCGCACGCTCTCGGTCAACATCCCGGCCGGCGTCGAGGACGGCACCCGCATCCGCCTCGGCGGCGAGGGCGAGGCCGGCGTGCGCGGCGGGCCGTCCGGCGATCTCTACATTTTCCTCTCGCTCGAGCAGCACGCGTTCTTCCAGCGCGACGGCGCCGACCTGCATTGCCGGGTGCCGATCTCGATGGTCACGGCCGCGCTCGGCGGCAGCTTCGAAGTGCCGACCATCGACGGCGGCAAGACGCGGGTGAAGATTCCCGACGGCACGCAATCCGGCCGCCGCTTCCGGCTGCAGTCGAAGGGCATGCCGGTGCTGCGCTCCAACCAGACCGGCGACATGTACGTGCAGGTCGTGGTGGAGACGCCGCAGAAACTGTCGAAACGGCAGAAAGAATTGCTGCAGGAATTCGAGTCGCTGTCGTCGAAAGAAACCCATCCGGAGTCCACGGGTTTCTTTGCGAAGGTCAAGGAATTCTTCGAAGGGCTGGGCAGTTCTGCCTGAGCGCTTGACCGTGGGGCGGTTGCCCTTTACCCGTTCCTCATGGGCGTCACCGCCCAGTCATAAAGCGTGTCGATGCGGTCCCAAGCTCTTCAGCGTCTCGAACGAAATTTCCGCCTGGACGACGAAGTCCAGTTCATCCGCTCGTGGCTGGAGAAGCCGCTGCTGGTGGGCGCCGTCACGCCGTCGGGCCGCGTGCTCGCACGCACCATGGCGCGCTACATCGATCCCGCGCTTCCGGGCCCGGTGGTGGAGCTCGGACCCGGCACCGGCCCGGTGACCGATGCGCTGCTGGAGCAGGGCGTCGCGGAAGATCGGCTGGTTCTGGTCGAATACAATCCGACCTTCTGCCAGCGCCTGCGCCTGCGGTTTCCGCGCGCGACCGTGCTGCAGGGCGACGCCTACGACCTGCGGCGCGTGCTGGCCGACATGACGCGCGAGCCCGGCGCCGCGGTCGTGTCCGGGCTGCCGCTGTTCACCAAGCCGCTGAAGACGCGGCTGCGTCTGCTGCGCGACGCCTTCAGCGTGATGCGGCCGGGCGCGCCGTTCGTCCAGTTCACCTATGCGGTGGTGCCGCCGATCCCCAAATCGCTGGCCGGCGTGCGCACCCAGGCCTCCGAGCGCATTTGGATGAACCTGCCGCCGGCGCGCGTGTGGGTGTACCGCAAGGGCTGAGGCTCTCGTCGCATGCCGCCTGACGGCGGCAGGCGAATGGTCGCAGCAGCAGATGCGCGCAAGCATCGCGGGGGCGAATGGCTGACCCGAAAATCCTCGTCTTCGCGGGCTCGATCCGCACCGGATCGTTCAACGCCAGTCTCGCGCAGGCGATGGCGAGGGAGCTGACGCAGCTCGCCGCCGAGACCACGCTGATCTCGCTCGCCGACTACCCGATGCCGCTTTATGACGCCAATCTCGAAGCGGCCTCCGGGCAGCCCGAGAACGCCGTCAAGCTCAAGCGCCTGTTCGGCGCGCAGCACGGCATCTTCATCGCCAGCCCGGAATACAACGCGTCGGTGACGCCGCTGCTGAAGAACAGCATCGACTGGGTCTCGCGCGTGCGCGAAGGCACCGAGCCGCCGCTGGCGGCCTACAAGAACCGCGTGTTCGCGCTCGGCGCGGCGTCCAACGGCAGCTATGGCGGGATGCGGTCGCTGATGGCGTTGCGGCAGGTGCTCGAGCTCGGCTGCGGCGCGCTCGTGCTGCCGGAGCAGGTCTCCGTGCGGGAGGCAGCGAGCGCCTTCGACGAGGCCGGCAACCTCAAGGACGAGCGCACCGCCAGGCTGTTGAAAACCGTGGCGCAACGCCTGCTGGACGGCGCGCGCCGGTGGACCGCTGCGCTATGACGCCGCAGCCGCGCGCGATTGCGCTTCCGAGTCCCGCCGCCCTGACCCGGGGACGACGATGACCTTGCCCGCTCGCGAGCGCTTGATCGTGGCGCTCGATCTGCCGTCCACCGCCGCTGCCGAGCAGGTGATCGCGCAGCTCGGCGACGCCGCGACGTTCTACAAGATCGGCTACCAGCTCGGCTTCGCCGGCGGTCTCGGGCTGGCGCAGGATCTGGTGCGCGCCGGCAAGCGCGTGTTCCTCGACATGAAGCTGCACGACATCGGCAACACCGTCGGCAAGGGCGTCGAGAGTGTCGCCAAGCTCGGCGCCACCTTCCTGACCGTGCACGCCTATCCGCAGACGATGCGGGCGGCCGTGGAGGCGCGAGCCGGCTCCGGCCTGCGCCTGCTCGCCGTCACCGTGCTCACCTCCTACGACGACCACGATCTCGCCGAGGCCGGCTATCAGGTCGGCGTCGAGGACCTGGTCGCCGACCGCGCCCAGCGGGCGCAGGAGATCGGCATCGACGGGATCGTCTGCTCGCCGGCGGAAGCCGGGCCGCTGCGGCTGATGCTCGGGTCCGAGATGCTGCTGGTCACTCCCGGCATCAGGCCGGCCGGCGTTGCCGCCAACGACCAGAAGCGCATCACCACGCCGGCGCAGGCGATCGCGGCCGGCGCCGATTACCTCGTGGTCGGACGGCCGATCGT
>DASWSO010000532.1:0-3972 GCA_036402635.1 Xanthobacteraceae bacterium | reverse complement strand
GCGTCACGAGCACGCGACCATCCTCGTCAGGCGAGAGACTTGCGGGATAGGCGATCGCTTGCATCTTCTGCGCCGATCAAGGCTCGAACAGATTGTGCACTCTTATACCCAGATCACGGCACATCTTCGACAGCAGACCTTTGCCTATCTCCTTGCGCCGATCCTTCACTTGCGTTCGCCGCCGGCCGAGACGAACTTCGCCATGGCTTCCTTTCCCTGCGGCAGGGTCAAATTCGAATGGTAGATCATGACCCTTGGCGTAGGCTCGAATGCGATCGAGAAATTCGTTGCCGGTCATCGGCGGCCAGCCATCGAAAGCAATCGTTGATTGTAAGCACGTCCGGGGGCGAAGGCTAGCGAGAGGATGAAGGGGATAAGCTGCAGGCATTAGTCCAATGGAAATGACACAGCCAAACGGTGGCCGGCTCGCCGAAAACATCCTCTACTTCGCGCGCGCGCTACGCACCGCCGGGCTGCCGGTGGGTCCCGGCGCCGTGATGGATGCGCTGGCCGCCGTGCAGGCGGCCGGCATCGGCACGCGCGAGGATTTCTACTGGACGCTGCACGCCGTGTTCGTGAAGCGGCACGAGCACTCGCTGCTGTTCGACCAGGCGTTCCGCCTGTTTTTCCGCAAGCGCGCCTATGTCGAGCGGCTGATGTCGATGATGATGCCGCAGATCAAGCCGCCGGGCGCGGAGGAGAAGCAGCAGGCCGGCGCCCAGCGCATCCAGGAGGCGCTGTTCTCGGGACTGAACCGGCCGGAGATCGAGCGGCGCGAGACCGACGTCGACATGCGGCTCACCGTCTCCGACCGCGAGGTGCTGCAGCGCAAGGATTTTTCGCAGATGAGCGCGGCCGAGATCGCCGCCGCCAAGGACGCGATCAAGCGGCTGGTGCTGCCGCTCGAGCATGTGCGCACGCGCCGGCTGGCGCCGCATCGGCACGGCCACATCGTCGACGTCCGCCGCACCATGCGGGCCAGCATGAAGGGCGGCGGCGCCATCATCGACCTGAAATATCTCGGGCCGAAGACCAAGCTGCCGCCGATCGTGGCGCTGCTCGATATTTCCGGCTCGATGAGCCAATACACCCGGCTGTTCCTGCACTTCCTGCATGCGGTGACGGATGCGCGCAAGCGCGTGCACACGTTCCTGTTCGGCACCCGGCTCACCAACGTGACGCGTGCCTTGAAGGCGCGCGACCCCGACGATGCGCTCAGCGCGGTCTCCGAGGGCGTGCTGGACTGGTCCGGTGGCACCCGCATCGCCACTTCGCTGCACGCGTTCAACAAGCAGTGGGCGCGCCGCGTGCTCACCGGCGGGCCGATCGTGCTGTTGTTCACCGACGGGCTCGAGCGCGATCCCGACGACACGCTCGCTTTCGAGATGGACCGGCTGCACCGCTCCTGCCGTCGCCTCGTGTGGCTCAATCCGCTGCTGCGCTTCGAAGGTTTCGAGGCGCGCGCGAAGGGCATTCGTGCGATGCTGCCGCACGTTGACGAATTCCGGCCGATCCACAATCTGGAATCCGTCGCCGCGCTGTGCCGCGCGCTGTCGACGGAAGCGACCGCAACCGGCAACCCGAAAGCGTGGCTGCGGCAGGTGGCGTAGACCCTCCCGCAAGGGGAGAGGGAAAGAACGAAGGAGAGCGAGATGCTCGCGCGCGACGACGATATTTTGCAAGCCGCCGAGGACTGGCGGCGCGAGGGCCGCAACGTGGCGCTCGCCACCGTGGTCGAGACCTGGGGCTCGGCGCCGCGCCCGGTCGGTTCTAACCTGGTGATCGACCAGGACGGCAACTTCCTCGGCTCGGTCTCCGGTGGCTGCGTCGAGGGCGCGGTGGTGACCGAGGCGCTGGACGTGATCGGCAGCGGCAAGCCGAAGGTTTTGGAGTTCGGCGTCGCCGACGAGACCGCCTGGAACGTCGGGCTCTCCTGCGGCGGGACCATCAGGGTGCTGGTGGAGAAGGTGGAGTAGGCTGCCGTCCCCCGGATTATCCGGTGTCAGGCCCGCCAACGGGCCCGGTTTTCGGCCCGCCCGATGACGGGCTCCGCCGGGCATCCAGTAAACACAGGTGCGTGAGTCGTCGGGCTGGTGGTTACTGGGCCCCGCCTGCGCGGGACGACACCCGGAGACTGTTGCTACCGACGATGTAAGGAAGCGAATGCGTCTTGAAATTCTTTCCGCACTGAATGCCGAGCGCGCGGCGCGGCGTGCGGCCATCGTCGTCACCGACATCGAGTCGGGCGAGCAGCGGCTGGTGAAAGCCGGCGCCGCCGCGCGCGATCCGCTCGCCGAGGTGCTGCAGGCGCGCCTGCGCAGCGGCAAGAGCGGCATGGCGGAGACCGCCGAGGGCCGCGTCTTCCTCACCGTGCATGTGCCGCCGCCGCGGCTGGTTGCGATCGGCGCCGTGCACATCAGCCAAGCGCTGGCGCCGATGGCGCGGCAGCTCGGCTACGACGTGACGGTCGTCGATCCGCGCACCGCCTTCGCGACGCCGGAGCGCTTTCCGGACGTGCCGCTGATCGCCGAATGGCCGGACGTGGCGCTGCCGCCGCTCAACGTCGACCGCTACACCGCGTTCGTCGCGCTCACCCACGATCCGAAGATCGACGACCCGGCGCTGCTGCACGCGTTCCAGCGCGACTGCTTCTACATCGGCGCGCTCGGCTCCAAGAAAACGCATGCGCGCCGGCTGGAGCGGCTGAAAGGGCAGGGCGCCAGCGACGCCGATCTCACCCGCATCCACGCGCCGATCGGGCTCGCTATCGGCGCGATCTCGCCGCCGGAGATCGCGGTCTCGATCATGGGCGAGATCACCGCGGCGCTGCGGCTCTCGCCGGACCAGCGCGCATGAAGTTCGGCCCGGTTCCCATCGCGCAGGCGAGCGGCGCCACCGCGGTGCATTCGATCCGCGCGCCCGGCCTGGTGCTCAAGAAGGGCACCGTCATCGGGCCGGAGCAGATCGCGGCGCTGCAGGCCGCCGGCATCCCCGAGATCGTGGTGGCGCGGCTCGAGCCCGGCGACGTGCCGGAGGATGTCGCCGCCGCCGAGATCGCCGCCGCGCTCGCCGGTGACCGCGTGCGGCTCGACCGCGCCTTCACCGGCCGCTGTAACCTGTTCGCCGCCTCGTCCGGCGTGCTGATGATCGATGCCGGCGCGGTCGAGCGCCTCAATGCGGTCGACGAATCCATCACCTTCGCGACGCTGCCGGCGTTCAAGCCGGTGGTCGAGGGCGAGATGATCGCCACCGTGAAGATCATCCCGTTCGCGGTGGAGGCCACGGCGCGCGACCGCGTCGTCGCGCTCGCCCGCGAGGCGGCGCCGGTGATCCGCATCGCGCCTTACCGGATCGGCAAAGTGGGTGTCGTTTCGACGCTGCTGCCCGGCCTCGCCGACAAGGTGGTGGAGAAGACGCTGAAGGTCACGGCGGAACGGCTGGCGCCGGCGGGCGCCGCGATCGTCGCGGAGCGGCGCGTGCCGCACGACACCGAGGCGCTCGCCGCCGCGGTCGACGAGGTGCTGGCCGCCGGCGCAGAGCTCGTGCTGGTGTTCGGCGCTTCCGCGATCGCGGATCGCCGCGATGTCATTCCTGCCGCGATCACGGCGCGCGGCGGAAACATCGAGCATTTCGGCATGCCGGTCGATCCCGGCAACCTGCTGCTGATCGGCGACATCGGCGGCCGGCCGGTGCTGGGCGCGCCCGGTTGCGCACGCAGCCCGAAGGAGAACGGCTTCGACTGGGTGCTGATGCGCCTGCTCGCCGGCCTGCCGGTGACGCGCGCCGACATCGCGCGGCTCGGGGTCGGAGGCTTGCTGATGGAGATCGTCACGCGTCCGCAGCCGCGCGAGGTGCCGAGCGTTCCGGAGAAGGGCCGTCGCGTCGCCGCGCTGGTGCTGGCGGCCGGGCAGTCGCGCCGCATGGGCGGACCCAACAAGCTGTTGGAGATGGTCGGCGGCAAGCCGCTGGTGC
>DASWSO010000531.1:0-2886 GCA_036402635.1 Xanthobacteraceae bacterium | reverse complement strand
CCGGTCATGCCGAGGACGTGACGGAGGAAATCGGTGAGCAGCATGCGCGGCTCGGCGTCGCCCTGCACGGCGCGGCCGTTGAGTTCGAACGCGACGCGGTGACGGGCGGAGGCGCTTAGGCGCATCGTCGCGCCTCCGCGATCACGGCGCGCCCGATATTCCGCACCAGCGAGCGGCGGTAGTCGGCGGTCGCGTGCAGGTCGTCGCGCGCCTCGAGATCGTCGGCAAATGTCGCGAGCGCGTGGTCCAGCGCGCTGCCGTCGGCGGTGCCGAAGTCGCGGGCGATCGGCCGGTCGGCCACGCCACCGACCGCGAGCCGCGCGCCGTTCGCGTCGGCAACCGCCGCGCAGGCGACGATCGCGAAATCCCCGTGACGCTGCGCGAATTCGCGGAATGCATAGCCGGCGCCGGGGCGGCGGCGCGGAAACAACACGGCCTCGACCAGCTCGTCGTCGGCGCGGGTGGTCGACATCAGCCCGGTGAAGAACTCTTCCGCCCCGACGCGGCGCGCACCGTTGGCCGACGACAACAGCACCTCGCCGCCGAGTGCCACCAGCACCAGCGGCAGCTCGGCGCTCGGATCGGCGAGCGCGACCGAGCCGCAGACGGTGCCGCGCGCCCGCGTCTGCGCGTGCCCGACCCACGGCAGCGCCATCGCGAGCAGCGGCTGCGCATCGGCGAGCTCGGGCCAGCCCAGCAGCTCCGCCTGCCGCACGCCGGCGCCGACGCGAATCACGTCTTCCTCCGCCGCGATCGTGCGCAGCTCCGCCAGCCGCATGATGTCGACCAGCACGGACGGAGAAGCCATCCGCATCGACAGCAGCGGGATCAGCGTCTGTCCGCCCGCGATCACGCTGGCGTCGCCGCCGGGTTGCGCCAGCGCCGCGTGCGCTTCGGCGAGCGACTCGGCGCGGACATAGTCGAAGCGCGGCGGCTTCATGGCGCCTTCGCCTCGGCCGCGGCGATCAGCGCGGCGAGCTTCGCGGGCTTGAGCGGCAGATCGATCGCGGCGACGCCGAGCGCGTCCGCGACCGCATTGGCGATGCACACCGGCGTGCTCATGCAGTTGCCTTCGCCGACGCCCTTGGCGCCCAGTGGCGTGAACGGGGAGGGGGACTCGACGTGCAGGATGAGCGGGGCCGGCACCTCGGTCGCGGTCGGCACCAGGTAGTCGGCGAACGTGCCGGACAGATAAGCGCCGTCGGCCGCGTAGGCGTATTCCTCGTAGACGGCGGCGCCGAGCGCGTGCGCGAAGCCGCCGGTGATTTGTCCCGCCACCATGGCGGGATGCAGCACGCGGCCGCAGTCGTGCATCGTCACGTATTTGTCGATGCGCAGCGCGCCGGTGACGCGGTCGATCTCGACCCCGCAGAAGTCGAAGATGAAGCCGTGGCAGAGCGACGAATTGGTCTCGTCGGCTTCGGTGGGCGCGGTCAGCTGCTCGGGCGACCAGAACACCGTCTCGCGCAGCGCCTGCGCTTCCTCCGGCACCAGGCCGGGCGACCAGTGGCTGGTGGCCGCGACACGACCGAACGGCAGCGCGTTGTCAGGATTGCCGCGCGCGCGCACCCGGCCGCCGGCGAACTCGACCTCGCCGGGCGAGACGTTGAGTTGCGCGGCGGCGCTGCGCGCGAGCTTGTCGCGGATGCGGGTGGCGGCGATCTGCACCGCGCCGCCGACCGCCGGTGCGAAGCGGCTCGCATAGTTGCCCGATGCGATCGACCAGGCGTCGCGGGTGGTGTCGAGCTCGGTGAGCACGCGGATGTCGGTCGGCGTCAGGCCCAGCACGTCGGCCACGATCTGCGCCACGACGGTGCGGTGGCCCTGGCCCTGCGGCACCGAGGCGATGTGCACCGTCACCGAGCCGAGCGGATCGAGCGCGACGGTCGCGGTCGCCTGCGCGCCGTTCTTCGGGCCGGCGCGGCGGCGCTCGTCGGCAGTCAGCACGGTCGTGATGTAGCCCATGTTGGACACGCTCGGCTCCACCACGGCGGTGTAGCCGATGCCGTAGATGCGGCCTTGCGCGCGCGCCTCATCGCGGCGCGCGATCAGCTCGGCGAGCCCGCCCTCGGCGGCGCCGCGCTCCAGCGCGTGCTGGTAATTGCCGGAATCGAGCAGGCCGCCGCTCGCGGTGCGATACGGGAAGGCGCCGGCCGGGATCAGGTTGCGGCGGATCACCTCCAGCGGATCGAGCCCGAGCTCGACCGCGATGCGCTGCATCAGCCGTTCCAGCGCGTAATAGACCTGCGGTCCGCCGAAGCCGCGGTTCAGGCCGCTCGGCGTCTTGTTGGTGAGCACGACGCGATTGCGCACCGAGACGTGACGGATGTCGTAGGCGCCGGTGAGGTTGCCGTGCATGCGGTAGAGCGTCGCCGGCTCCGGCGCGCGGATATGGGCGCCGACGTCCTCCACCTGGTCCCAGGCGAGCGCCTGCACGCGGCCGTCGGCGCCGACGGCAGCTTCGAGGCGGGTCATGCGGTTGGTGGCGGAAACCGATGCGGTGAGATGCTCGAGCCGGTCCTCGATCCACTTCACCGGCTGCCCGGTGAGGCGGGCGCAGACGCCCATCAGCACGATATAGGGAAACACGCCCTGCTTGACGCCGAAGCTGCCGCCGGAATCCGGCGGCGTGCGCAGCCGCAGCCGGTTGCCGGGCACTTTCAGTGCGCGCGCCAGCACCGCGTGGATGCTGAACGGGCCCTGGAAGTTCGCCAGCACGTCGTAGGCGTCGAGCCCCGGCTCGTATTCGGCGACCACGCCGTAGGTCTCGATCGGGGTGCACGAGTTGCGCGGGTAATGGATGGAGACGCCGATGCGGTGCGCGGCGTCGGCGAACGCGCGCTCGGGGTCGCCGTAGCGGAAAGAGCGGTCGCTCGCGACGTTGGA
>DASWSO010000530.1:0-1711 GCA_036402635.1 Xanthobacteraceae bacterium | reverse complement strand
GCCAAGCAGCGTCTGCGTTCAGACCGCCGTGTAGCCGCCGTCGATCAGCAGATCCGACCCGGTCATGAAGGCCGACTCGTCGCTGGCGAGAAACACCGCGCCGGCCGCGATCTCGTCGGGCGCGCCGAGGCGGCCGAGCAGATTGTGGTGCGAGGCGCGCGCGGCCTCGACGCTCGGGAAGTTGCGCACGTAGCGGCCGGTCTCGATCGGTCCCGGCGACAGCGCGTTGACGCGGATCTTTTGCTCGGCGTGATCGAGCGCCAGCGCCTTGGCGAGCTGGATCAGCGCGCCCTTGGCGGCGCAGTACCAAGGCCGGCCGGGACGCGCGACCCGCCCGAGCTGCGACGCGATCAGGATGATGGAGCCGCCGCCCGCCGCCTGCATCGCCGGGATGGCGTGCTTGCAGAGCAGGAACGGGCTGTCGAGGTTGACCGCCATGACGCGGCGCCAGTCTTCGAGCGCGATGCCGGTGACGGGTCCGAGCGGAATGTCGGCGACCGCATTGGCGACCAGCACGTCGAGCCGGCCGAACTCTTTCACCGCGCGGGCGACCGTGTCCTGCACGACCCGCTCGTCGGCAGCGTCCGCCGTGATGGTGAGGATGCGCCCGCCGGCTGCCCGCACCTCGGCTGCCGTGCGTTCGAGCGCGGCGGCGTCGATGTCGACGCCGACCACCGCCGCACCTTCGGCGGCGAACTGCCGGCTGATGGCGCCGCCGATGCCGCCGCCGGCGCCGGTGACGATCGCAACCTTATTCCGCAAGCGCATGCCGCTCCCTCTCTGCTCACCCGAACTCGCGCGGCATCATAGGGAGGACTGGCGCAACGCCAATGGGTCGCGATGCGTGTGGTAGTCGGAGAGACCGGCGGCCTACTCGGCTGCGGCGACGCTCTTGCCGGCCTCGGGCTTGACGCGCGGGGTGGTGCGCTCGGTGATGCGCGCCGCCTTGCCGCGCAGTCCGCGCAGGTAATAGAGCTTGGCGCGCCGCACCTTGCCGCGCCGCACCACCTTGATCGAATCGATCATCGGGGAGTGCAGCGGAAATACGCGCTCGACGCCTTCGCCGTACGAAATCTTGCGCACCGTGAAGTTCTCGTTGAGGCCGTGGCCGGAGCGGGCGATGCAGACGCCCTCATAGGCCTGCACGCGCGAGCGCTCGCCTTCCACCACCTTCACGTTCACCGTCACGGTGTCGCCGGGGGCGAATTCCGGAATCGTTTTGCCGGCCGTAAGCCGTTGAACCTGCTCGTGTTCGAGCTGCTGGATGATATTCATGACGCATTCTCCGTCCGGCTTGCTCGCAAGCGCCGGGGCGCGTTTTCGATCAGCGATCTGTGCGAAGTCGCGCCGCCTATACGACAAAGCCGACGTTTTGTCACCCGTCTGACGCATTTTTCGGCGGCCGGAACCGCAGGTCCGGCCGGCGTTCGCGGGTGAGCCGCTCGGCTTCGGCGCGGCGGAAGGCGGCGACGCGGGCGTGGTCGCCCGACAGCAGCACCTCCGGGATGCCGCGGCCTTCGAACGCCTGCGGCCGGGTGTATTGCGGATATTCAAGCAGGCCGTCGGCGAAGCTTTCGTCGGTTCCGGACTCCTGCTTGCCCATGACGCCCGGAATGAGCCGCACGCTGGCTTCCAGCAGCACCATGGCGGCAACCTCGCCGCCCGCCAGCACATAGTCGCCGATCGAGACCTCCTGCAGGCCGCGCGCCTC
>DASWSO010000529.1:0-1666 GCA_036402635.1 Xanthobacteraceae bacterium | reverse complement strand
GACCAGGCAGAGGAACACGATGACCGGAACGATGATGCGCTCCGGGATCAGCGCCAGCCCGGCGAAAGCGCTGGCGCCAAAGAAGCCGATCAGCAGCATCAGCGCGCTCGCGATCAGCATCGCGGCGTAGATCCCGTAGATCACCTGCGGGTGGGTCGCGAACATCAGCGGCCCCGGCGTGAGCCCGTGCATCGTGAATGCGCCGATGATGAGCGCCGCCGCGATGCCGCCCGGCAGCCCGAGTGCGAACAGCGGGATCAGGCCGGCCGGCACCACGGCATTGTCGGCCGTCTCCGCCGCCGCGACGCCTTCCAGGCTGCCGTGGCCGAACTTTTCCGGCGTTTTGGAGCGGTTCTTCGCTAGCGCGTAGGCGACGAACGACGCGACGCTGGCGCCGAGGCCCGGGATCATGCCCAGCAGCGTGCCGACCACGCTCGACTGCAGCGCCACCGGAACGAGGCCGCGCAGCTCCGCGCCCGTGAGCCGGTCACGCGTCTTCGCCGCGCCGGCGTCGACCGTGAGGGGCGCCGTCGGCGTCCCCATCTGGATGAACATTTCCGAGAGCGCGAGCGTGCCGATCGCCAGCACCATCAGCGGCATGCCGTCGAGCAGATCGACCTGCCCGAACACAAGCCGCGGCGTGCCGGTCTCGGCGTCCAGCCCGGTGGTGGCGAAGAACATACCGAGGAAGCCGGCGATCAATCCCTTCAGGATGGAGCCGCCGGAAAAGCCCGCGATGAAGGTGAGCGCGAACAGCAGCACCGCCGTCATCTCGACCGGACCCATCTTCAGCGCGATCAGGCTGAGCGGACCGGCGAGCGCGATCAGGATCACGGTCGCGAACACGTCGCCGAACACCGAGCCGTAGAGCGCGACCCGCATCGCCGAGCGGGCGCGGCCCTGGCGCGCCAGCGGGTAGCCGTCGAGGCAGGTGGCGGCGGACGATGGCTCGCCGGGCGTGTTGAGCAGGATCGCCGAGACCGAGCCGCCGGTGGCGCTGCCCTTGCTGATGCCGATCAGGAAGCCGATGGCGGCCACCGGCGTCATGTAATAGGTGAGCGGAACCGCGAGCGCGAGCGCGGTGGGTCGGCTGAGCCCCGGCAGCACGCCGACGATGTAGCCGATCAGCAGGCCAAGGAAGACATAAGCAATGCTGAGCGGCGCGAACGCCGCCGCGAAGCCGGCCGCGAGCGCATCCATCGGGTCACGGCACCGTGACGTGCAGCAGGCGCGTGACGAAGAGGTAGGTGGCGGCAACCGTACCCAGCGGCACGATCGTGAGGATGCGCCAGTTGCGCTCGCCCATGAACAGCATCAGCGCGACGATGACGAACAGCCCGGCGGCGAAGAAGCCGACCCGGCCGAACAGCAGCGTCGCCGCGACCGTGACCGCAAGGCCGGCCAGCATCGCCACCAGTTGCTCTCGGTCGAACGGCATGTTGCCGTAGTCCGCGCGTGAAAGCAGCGTCTTCAGGAACAGCAATCCGGACAGCAGGGTCACGGCCCCGATGGTGAACGTCGGCATCCCGCGCGGCGGCAGCCCGATGGCGGGCACATCGGCGACCTGCGCCGGGATCACCACCAACAAGGTCAGCAGCCCGAGCGCAAACAGGATTCCGCTCGCGAACAGGTCCGCCGTTTTCATGCTGATCTCCGGATCGGAATG
>DASWSO010000528.1:0-2318 GCA_036402635.1 Xanthobacteraceae bacterium | reverse complement strand
GAGGCCGCCAACTGGACGCTGAGCACGCAGACCGCCTCGCTCGGCCCGACGAGCATGGGCCCATCCGGCCCCGGCCCGCGCCTCGCCTACGCGACCGAAGGCAACCTCGACCCCTATGCCGGCTTCGAGCCGCGCATCGTTCCGGAAAACATCACGCTGCTGCCGAAGACCGCCAGCCAGATCACCGGCGGCTCGAACGCCAACGAGCGCACCATCGTCGCCAAGAAGACCGACAGCGTGACCTCGATCGTGCGCGAGCTTGGCGCCACCGCCGAGGAAGCCAAGGCGATCGTGGCAGCGCTCGGCCCGCGCGGCCGCGACGGCGGCCTGAAGGATGGGCAGAAGCTGCGCATCCTGCTCTCGCCGATCGGCAGCCGGCTGCAGCCGGTGCGCGTGATGGTGATGGGCGACACCGCGCCGGAAGTGGTGGTCGCGTTCACCGATACCGGCAAATACGTCTCGGTCGACGTGCAGACCGCCGAAACCACGCAGGTCGCCGAAGCCGACGAGGACGACGAGGATACCGGTGCGGTGCGGCTGTACCAGAGCCTGTACGAGACTGCGCTGCGCCAGCAGGTGCCGCGCCCGATGGTGGACGAGCTCGTCCGCATCTACTCCTACGACGTCGATTTCCAGCGCAAGGTGCAGGCCGGCGACTCGTTCGAACTGCTCTATCCGGGCGAGGACGAGACCGAGGGCAAGTCCGAAGTGCTGTACGCGGCCCTCACGGTCGGCGGCGAAACCAAGCGCTACTACCGTTTCCAGACGCAGGACGACGGCGTCGTCGACTACTACGACGAGACCGGCAAGAGCGCGAAGAAGTTCCTGGTGCGCAAGCCGGTCGACGCCGCGATCATGCGCTCCGGCTACGGCTGGCGCCGCCATCCCATCCTCGGCTATTCGAAAATGCATACCGGCGTCGACTGGTCGGCGCCGCGCGGCACCCCGATCTTCGCCTCCGGCAGCGGCGTGGTCGAGCGGGCCGGCTGGGAAGGCGGCTACGGCAAGCAGGTTCGCATCCGCCACGCCTATGGCTACGAGACCGCCTATGGCCACATGACGGCATTCGCGCGCGGCATCGCGCCCGGCTCCAAGGTGCGGCAGGGCCAGGTGATCGGCTATGTCGGCTCGACCGGCCTCTCGACCGGCGCGCATGTGCATTACGAGATCCTGGTGAACGGCCGCTTCGTCGATCCGATGCGCATCAAGCTGCCGCGCGGGCGCAGCCTGGAAGGCCCGCTGCTGGCGGGCTTCGAGCAGGAGCGCGAGCGCGTCGACGGCATGATGAACCGGCCGAGCCGGGTCGCCGAGGTCGAACCGCCGCGCGGAGCCGCCCATTCGCCGCGGCGCGAAGCGAGCCGCCGGGACGCCGCCAAGCGGTGACCTCTTCGGGGTCGCTGCGGGCCGCCGTTTCCGAATGTCGAGCGCTGACAAGCCCGCCCGGAATTTGTAAGCAGCGCGTATGAGCGAACAGAACGGGCGATCCGGATCGCCGGACGAACGCCGCGTGTGCGTCGGGCAGTTCGGCGCCGCCCACGGTATCCGCGGCGAGGTCCGGCTGAAGGCGTTCACCGCCGACCCGCTGGCGATCCGGCAATACGGACCGCTGCAGAGCGAGGACGGCGCGCGCACCTTCGAGATAGTCTCGCTGCGGCCCGCCAAGGACATGCTGGTGGCGCGGCTCAAGGGCGTCGACGACCGCAACGCCGCCGAGACGCTCTGCAACCTGCGCCTCTACGTTCCGCGCGAGCGGCTCGCGCCGCCCGAGGAGGACGAGTTCTACCACGCCGACCTGATCGGCCTGGCCGCGGTGGACACCACCGGGCAGCCGCTCGGCACCGTCGCCGGGGTGCCGAACTACGGCGCCGGCGATCTGCTCGAGATCGCGCCGGCAGGCGGCGGCGCCACCGTGCTGCTGCCGTTCAGCAAGGCGGCGGTCCCGCACATCGATATCGCCGGCGGGCGCGTGACGGTCGATCCGCCCGCGGGGACTTTCCCCTCTCCCCTCGGGGGAGAGGGTGGCGAGCGGAGCGAGCCGGGTGACGAAGCCGCGCCATCGCAGGCCGACGAACCGCCCGAGACGTCACCCCTCACCGGGTCCTCGCCTTCGGCTCGGAACACCCTCTCCCGCAAGCGGCGAGAGTAAGCATGTGGCGCGCGACCGTGCTGACGCTGTTTCCCGACATGTTCCCGGGCCCGCTCGGCTTCAGCCTGTCCGGCAAGGCGCTGCAGGCCGGCCTCTGGTCGCTCGAGGCGCGCGACATCCGCGCGCATGCGACCGACCGGCACCGCTCGGTCGACGATACGCCGGCCGGCGG
>DASWSO010000527.1:0-1552 GCA_036402635.1 Xanthobacteraceae bacterium | reverse complement strand
CGCACGACCAGCATCACGGGCGTGCCGGGCTCCGAGAAACGGCGGTGGACATAGCCCATGGCGATCGGAGCGCCGACCGTCGGCCCGAACCCGCCGGAGGTGACGGTGCCGATCGCGGCGCCGTCGCTCGCCCGAATCTCGGTGCCTTCGCGCGCCGGGGCGCGGCCTTCCGGCAGCAACCCGACCCGCACGCGCGCCGTGCCGTCGGCGAGTTCCGCCTGCACACGCGCGGCGCCCGGAAAGCCGCCCTCGCTGCGCCGGCGCTTCTGGATCGACCAGCCGAGCCCGGCCTCGATTGGCGAGGTCGTCTCGTCGATGTCGTGGCCGTAGAGGCAGAGGCCGGCCTCCAGCCGCAGCGAGTCGCGGGCGCCGAGCCCGATCAGCTTCACGGCGGGCTCGCCGAGCAGCGTTTCCACCAACGCCGGCAGCTTGGTGGCGCGCACGGAAATCTCGTAGCCGTCCTCGCCGGTATAGCCGGAGCGGCTGATGTGGCAGTCGACGCCGGCGCAGCGCACGCTTGTCGCGGTCATGAACGGCATCGCGTCAACGCCTTCGGCGTGGCGGGACAGCACCTCGGCGGCCTGCGGACCCTGCAATGCGACGAGGCCACGATGTTCCGCGCGCATCAGCTTCACGCCGGCCGGCAGCCGCGCCTCGATATGCGCGTAGTCGTCGGCCTTGCGCGACGCGTTGACGATCAGCATCAGCGCGCCGTCCTCGTCCGGATCGGCCGAGCGCGTCACCATCAGGTCGTCGAGGATGCCGCCTTGGTCGTTGAGCAGCTGCGTGTAGCGCTGGCGTCCGTGACCGAGATTGAGGATGTCGGCCGGCACCAGCGCTTCCAGCGCGCGCGCCGTGGTCTCGTGATCGGGGCCGAGCAGGAACGCCTGCCCCATATGGGAGACGTCGAACAGGCCGGCGGCCGTGCGCGCTTGGGTATGCTCCGCGATGATGCCGTCGCGGTATTGCACCGGCATCTCGTAGCCGGCGAACGGCACCATGCGGGCGCCGCGGCGCACGTGCAGATCGTGCAGCGGCGTCCTCGCGAGCGGGGCGGTGTCGGTGGTTGCGGCGGCCTCGGCCATGACGTTCCGTGCTTTCTCAAGGACACGCGTCCGGACGGATGTCCGGCCGCGCCCCCTCTGTCACGGAACCTGAGAGATTTCGCCAGCCCTAAGGAAGGGCTCGGCTTACTCCGTCGGTGAGCCGCACCGGCAGGGTGCGGCTGCTTTCCAGAGGCTCATCCTCCTGCGGTCCGTTTGCCTGAGCGTTTCCGGGGCGGTTGCGCCTTCGGCGCCGGCGGAACTCCGCCGGTCTCTCCCGCAGGGATCATCTGATTCGGTCTTCGCATCGGTCGCGGCGTGCCGCGCTCGATGGAGCGGCACTCTATTGTTTCACCCGGCCGAGTCAATTCGCCGGGCGTTGCTGGGCGCGCGGCGCGGAGCCGGCGCGTGGCTGCTCTGCCGGCGGCTTCGATTTCGGCGCCGGTTTGCTGCGCTTGCCCGGCTTCTCCTTCGGCACTTCCTTGTCGAAGCCGACATAGACCACGTAG
>DASWSO010000526.1:0-1926 GCA_036402635.1 Xanthobacteraceae bacterium | reverse complement strand
TGCCCACCATCTCTTCCGCGGATTCGGAGGTGGTGGGCACGGCGCGAAGCCGCGCCCTTGCCCACCCTACGAATTTGACGCCGTGCGGATCCTTGGTTGCGGCTGCGAGAGGCCGCCGATATGAATACCGCGCCTTTCCGCCGGCCCTCGCGCCGGCCGCATCCCCACAGACGTTCTCGAGGTTTCGTAAAGCGCGCATGGCCCGGCTGGTAATGAAGTTCGGCGGCACCTCCGTGGCCGACATCCCGCACATCCGCAACGTCGCGGCGCATGTGAAACGGGAATACGAGGCCGGCCACGACGTCGCCGTGGTGGTCTCCGCCATGGCCGGCAAGACCAACGAGCTGGTCGGCTGGTGCCGCGACGCCTCGGCGCTGCACGACGCGCGCGAATACGACGCCGTGGTCGCCTCCGGCGAGCAGGTCACCTCCGGCCTGTTGGCGATCGCGCTGCAGGAGGCCGGCGTCACCGCCCGCTCCTGGCAGGGCTGGCAGCTGCCGATCCACACCTCCGACGGGCACGGCTCCGCCCGCATCGCGGCGATCAACGGCACCGAGCTGGTGAAGCGCTTCAAGGAGCGCCGCGAGGTGGCGGTGATCTCCGGCTTCCAGGGCGTGCACCAGGAGACCGGCCGCATCACCACGCTCGGCCGCGGCGGCTCCGACACCTCCGCGGTCGCGATCGCGGCCGCCATCCAGGCCGAGCGCTGCGACATCTACACCGACGTCGACGGCGTCTACACCACCGACCCGCGGGTGGTGGCGCGGGCGCGGCGGCTGCCGAAGGTGGCGTTCGAGGAGATGCTGGAACTGGCCTCGCTCGGCGCCAAGGTGCTGCAGGTGCGCTCGGTCGAGCTCGGCATGGTGCACAATGTGCGCATCTTCGTGCGATCGAGCTTCGAGCGGCCGGAGGACATCGACCCGCACGGCACGCCGTCCGGCACCCTGATCTGCAACGAGGAAGAGATCGTGGAACAACAGGTCGTCACCGGCATCGCCTTTTCCAAGGACGAGGCGCAGCTCTCGATCCGCCGCGTGCAGGACAAGCCGGGCGTGGCGGCGGCGATCTTCGGGCCGCTCGCCGAAGCCAGCATCAACGTCGACATGATCGTGCAGAACGTCTCCTCCGACGGCGCCACCACCGACCTCACCTTCACGGTGCCGGCGGCCGACTACGTGCGCGCCTCCGACGTGCTGGCGAAGGCGCGCGACCGCATCGGCTACGAGCGGCTCGATGGGGCGACCGACGTCGCCAAGGTCTCGGTGATCGGCATCGGCATGCGCAGCCATGCCGGCGTCGCCGCGCAGGCGTTCCGCGCGCTCGCCGAGCGCGGCATCAATATCCGCGCCATCACCACCTCGGAGATCAAGTTCTCGCTGCTGATCGACGAGGCCTATACCGAGCTCGCGGTGCGTACGCTGCACTCGCTCTACGGCCTCGACAAGGTGTGAGGGAGCCGCGCCGGACGCACCGCATGGCCCCAACCGTCGCCATCATCGCTCCCGGCAATATGGGCGCCGCCGTCGGCGCCCGGCTGGTGCAACACGGCGCGACGGTGCTGACGTCGCTCGAAGGCCGTAGCCGCGCCAGTGCCGAGCGCGCCGCGGCCGCCGGGATGGCCGCCGCCGAGACCGGCGCGCTGGTGCAGGCGGATTTTTTGCTCTCGATCGTGCCGCCCGGCGAGGCGGTGGCGCTGGCCGAGCGGCTGGCCCCTGCCCTGCGCGCCAGCAACCGCAAGCCGCTCTATGTCGACTGCAACGCGGTGAGCCCCGCCACCGTCGCCCGTATCGCCGGCGTGGTGGCGCAGACCGGCGCGCCATTCGCCGACGCCGGCATCATCGGGCCGCCGCCGCGGCCCGGCACCGACAACACCCGCTTCTACGTCTCCGGCCCGGAAAGCGGGCGGCTGGCGGCGCTCAACGATTA
>DASWSO010000525.1:0-3706 GCA_036402635.1 Xanthobacteraceae bacterium | reverse complement strand
ACGATCGGCGCGACCGCGGCGAGATCGTCGGTCTCGGCGATCAGCGTTTCCACCGCCGCATCGACATGCCGGCGATAGGCACCGACATGCTCGGCGCTCGGCCGCGTGATCAGCCCGCGCTTCGGCCGCTCGTGGCGCGCGCCGGCGGCGACGTAATAGGAGTTGAACAGGAACGCGAAATCCTCGTCGAACACCGCGTAGCCGGGCCGGTTCGGCCGCAGCAGGAACTGCTCGAAGAACCAGGTCGTGTGGGCGCGATGCCATTTGATCGGGCTCGCGTCCGGCATCGACTGGATCTGCTGGTCTTCCGGCGACAGCGGCGCGGCGCGCCGCTCGGTCTCCTGCCGCACGCTGCGATACGCCTGCAGCAGCCGCTCGCGCGCATCGGCCGGGCGGGATTTGCTGGTTTTGGCCGGATCGCGGTCGAGCAGAGCGGATGCGGACCCTGACATGGCAACCCTCCGACGCCGAACGCCGGCTTCGCAATCAGCGACAAGCCGGCGGTGCGGGGATGGTTCCATGAAGTTGGGCGCGCGACCAGCCACGGTTTTGTCAGCCCGCCCGTGCGCGCCGCGCAGGGGCGTGGCCGCGCACGAGCTCGCCGGCGTGCCGCAGGTCGGCGACCAAGCGGCCGTATTCGGCGCGTTTGTCGGCCTCTTCGCGGATCCGCAGCAGGTAGGACGGATGGATGGTGGCGATCAGCTGCGCGCCGTCCGCCAGCGCCAGCGGCGTGCCGCGCACCGCGCTGATCGTCATCGCCTTGCCGGTGACGCCGCGCAGTGCGGTGGCGCCCAGCGCCACCACCACCTGCGGCTTCAGCAGGTTGCGCTCGAGGTCGAGCCACCAGCGGCAGCGGTCGATCTCGTAGGCGTTCGGCTTCTTGTGCAGGCGGCGCTTGCCGCGCAGCTCGTGCTTGAAGTGCTTGACCGCATTGGTGACGAACGTGTCCTTGCGGTCGATGCCGGCTTCCTCCAGCGCCTCATTGAGCACGCGGCCGGCCGGCCCGACGAACGGGTGGCCGGCGATGTCCTCCTTGTCGCCCGGCTGCTCGCCGACGATCAGCATCGTTGCCTTCGCCGGGCCTTCGCCGGGCACCACCTGGGTGGCGTCGCGGTAGAGCGGGCAGCGGGTGCAGGCCGCCTCGGCGGCTTCGAGCTGGGTGAAGGAGCGGATGAGCGGTACGGCTGGGTCCATGGCGGGGCTCCGCCCTGACAACGGCCTGCGGTGCGGGTTGGTTCGCCCTGGACTTGTTCACGATTGTTACAATATAACATTCCGGAACCTGGCAGGCCGATGACGCACCACCACCACGCGCCCGACCACCACCACCCGCCGCAATTCTCGGCGGCGCCGTCGCTGCTGCGGTTTTCCGCGGTCGAGCGGCTGGCGCTGGCCGGGCTGGTGATCGCGATTCTGTGGGGCGCGCTGTTGTGGGCGATGGCGTGAGACCGGCATGACGGCGGCGTTGCGTTTCCACGACCTCACGCTCGGTTACGAGCGGCATCCGGCCGTGCACCACCTCGACGGCACGGTGGAAGAGGGCGCCTTGGTGGCGGTGGTCGGCCCCAACGGCGCCGGCAAGTCCACCCTGTTCAAGGGCGTGGTCGGGCTGTTGAAGCCGCTCGCCGGCCGCATCGAGCGCGGCGGCATCGAAGCCACCGAGATCGCCTACCTGCCGCAGGCAGCCGAGATCGACCGCTCGTTCCCGATCAACGTCTACGACATGGTGGCGATGGGCCTGTGGCGCCGCGCCGGCCTGTTCGGCGGCATCAGCCGCGCCGACCGCGCCAAGGTCGAGGCGGCGATCGCGGCGGTCGGCCTCACCGGCTTCGAGGGCCGCGCCATCGCGTCGGTTTCCGGCGGGCAGATGCAGCGCACGCTGTTCGCCCGCCTGCTGCTGCAGGACGCGCGTGTGATCGTGCTCGACGAGCCGTTCAATGCCATCGATTCCAAGACCGCCGCCGACCTGTTCGAGCTGGTGCGGCGCTGGCATAGCGAGCGGCGCACCGTGGTGGCGGCGCTGCACGATCTCGAACTGGTGCGCTCGGGCTTCCCGCAGGCGCTGCTGCTGGCGCGCGAGCCGGTCGCCTGGGGCGCTACCGCCGACGTGCTGACGCCGGAGAACCTTCTCAAGGCCCGCCGCATGTGCGAGGCCTTCGACAACCGCGCCGATGCCTGCGCGGCGTGATCTCCTGTAGCCGAAATGTATGATTATCTGATCGCGCCGTTCGTCGAGTTCGGATTCATGCGGCGCGCGCTCGCCGGCACGCTGGCGCTGGCGCTCGGCGCCGGGCCGATCGGCGTGTTCCTGATGCTCCGCCGCATGAGCCTGGTCGGCGACGCGATGGCGCATGCGATCCTGCCGGGCGCCGCGCTCGGCTTCATGGTGGCGGGGCTCAACCTGTTCGCCATGACGGCCGGCGGCATTGTCGCCGGCGTGATCGTCGCCGTCCTCACCGGCATTGTGGCGCGCGTCACCGAGCTGAAGGAGGACGCCTCGCTGGCGGCGTTCTACCTGCTCTCGCTCGCGCTTGGCGTCACGCTCGTGTCGCTGCGCGGCACCAATGTCGACCTGCTGCACGTGCTGTTCGGCACCGTGCTGGCGCTCGACGACAACACGCTGCTGCTGATCGGCGCCATCACCTCGGTGACGCTCGCCGCGCTGGCGCTGATCTACCGCCCGCTGGTGCTGGAATGCGTCGATCCGGGCTTCCTGCGCTCGGTGAGCCGCGCCGGCGCGCCGGTGCACATCGCGTTCCTCGCGCTGGTGGTGCTCAACCTGGTCGCCGGCTTCCATGCGCTCGGCACGTTGCTCGCGGTCGGACTGATGATGCTGCCGGCTGCGGTGGCGCGCTTCTGGGCGCGCGACATCACCGCGATGATCGCGATTTCGGTCGCGACCGCGGTGCTGTCCGGCCTGATCGGTCTGCTGGTCTCGTTCCATGCCGGCGTGCCGTCCGGCCCCGCCATCATCCTGGTCGCCGGCGTGCTCTACCTGGTCTCGATCTTCGTCGGCCGCGTCGGCGGGGTGCTGCCGCAGCTCTTTCCCGGCCGGCATCTGGAGGCGTGACGATGATGCGGAGACTCGTGCTCGCACTGGCGGTGCTGGTGGCCGCGTTGGCGCCCGCAGGCGCGCAGGACAAATTGAAGGTGGTCGCCACCTTCTCGATCCTTGCCGATCTGGTGAAGAACGTCGGCGGCGAGCGCCTGGAGATCAAGACGCTGGTCGGCCCGAACGCCGACGCGCACGTCTATTCGCCGACGCCGACCGACGCCAAGGCGATCGCCGACGCCAGGCTCGTATTCGTCAACGGCCTCGGCTACGAGGGCTGGATCACCCGGCTGGTGCAGTCCGCCGCCGGCAAGGCGCCGATCGTGGTCGCCTCCAAGGGCGTAAAGCCGCGCCGCATGGGCGGTGCCGACCACGACCACGGCCACGACGCCGACCCGCACACCTGGCAGTCGGTTGCCAACGCCAAAATCTATGTCGGCAACATCCGCGACGCGCTCAGCGCCGCCGATCCGGCCGGCAAGGACGCGTATGCGGCCAATGCCGGCGCGTATGTCGCGAAGCTCGATGCGATCGAGCGCGAGATTGTCGAGGCAGTGGCGAAGATTCCTCAGGCGCAGCGCAAGATCATCACCACGCACGACGCGTTCGGTTATTTCCAGCAGGCCTACGGCATCGCGTTCGTGGCGCCGCAGG
>DASWSO010000524.1:0-11964 GCA_036402635.1 Xanthobacteraceae bacterium | reverse complement strand
AAGAACTCGCCGGCCGCAATGTCGAGCGTGATGTCCTCGACCGCCGCAAACCTGCCGAAGCGCTTGCTGACGTTCTCGAAGCGCAGCATCGGGCGCGCCGAACGCGGTGCGGGATTCGCGCCTGCGTCGAGTACCGGGTCCGTCACCTGCATCCGTCGTTCCTGCCGCATCTTTCGCGGCAAGTTATACGGATTCGCGCCGCGGCCGGTCAGTGAGAGGCGCGATCGCCGGAAGTGTCGTCCTCCGCGAAGGCGGAAGACGATGACACCGTAGCCAATCGATTTCAGGCGGAACTGCTCGAAGGCGCAGCGGGATGGGGCTTAGGCAGCGCCCGCGGGGGCAGCGGTGGCCGGCTGGGGCTGCGCAGGCGCGACGGCTGCCGGGGCGGCGGCTGGGCTCTTCGACGGCGGCGGCGGCATCGCGCCCAGCCGGTCGGCGGCGTCGGTGAACAGCTTGCGCGGCTCCGGCCCGTAATAGTCGCCGATCCGCACCATCTTGCGCGGCTTGGTCAGGATCGCGACGATGCGCTCCATCAGCGATTTGGCCGAGACCGGTTTCTTGAGGAACTCGTTGACCCCGAGCCGCGTCGCTTCCAGCACGCGCCAGCGCTCCACATGCGCGGTCAACATGATGATCGGCACGTCGGAGAGCGGAAAAACGCCGGGAGAGCGCACGATCCGGACCAGCTCGGCGCCGTCGAGCAGCGGCATCTCCCAGTCCAGGATGATGAGATCGGGGGCGTAGAGGCGGATCGCTTCCAGTCCGGCGACGCCGTCGGCCGCTTCGTGGATGTTCTTGACGCCGATGTTCATCAGCAGGTTGCGCACCACCTTGCGCATGTACTGATTGTCCTCGACGATCAGCACCTGCGTGGTCTGCACGAGCTTTTCGAGCGCGCCGGCAGCCGTAGGCTTGATCACTTTGCTGCTGGTCAGCGCCTCGCTGCGCGCCGCCGTATCGGCGGGACGTGGTCGCGAACGCTGGGAACCCTGGTCGCTGGACATGGGGCGGTTATACCGCGCCGCGCTTGCAGCGCCGTAAAGCCGCACCCCCGGCATTATGCGATCAACTTAAGGCGCTGTTTACCGATTGGCCGAGGCAGCCGGCTTGGCGAGCGTGCGCCGCATCGCGTCCTGCCAGCCCGCCCATTTGCGCCGGCGGGTGCTCACGTCCATCAGCGGCTCGAACCGCCGTTGCAGTCTCCAGGTCGCCGCGAAGCCCGGCAGATCCGGGCAGAGCCCGGCCTTGCGGCCGGCCAGATAGGCGGCGCCGAGCGCGGTCGTTTCCATGATCAGCGGGCGGTCGACCGGTGCCGCCAGGATGTCGGCGAGGAACTGCATGGCCCAGTCGCTGGCGGTAAGCCCGCCGTCCACCCGCAGCACCGTGCCGGCCCCGGCGGCGCCCGGCCAGTCCGCCCGCATCGCCTCGAGCAGGTCGCGGGTCTGATAGCCGACGGCTTCGAGCGCGGCGCGCGCGATCTCGGCCGCGCCGGATTTGCGCGTCAGCCCGAACAAGGCGCCGCGCGCGTCCGGATCCCACCAGGGCGCTCCCAGGCCGACGAAGCCGGGCACCAGATAGACCGACTCCTCCGGGTCGGCGCTGGCGGCGAGCACATCGGATTCGGGCGCCTGCTTGATCACCTTGAGGCCGTCGCGCAGCCATTGCACCGCCGCCCCGGCGACGAAGATCGCACCCTCGAGCGCATAGGTGCGCTTGCCGTCGAGCTGATACGCGATGGTGGTGAGCAGGCGGTTCTTGGAGGTGACCGGCGTCTCGCCGGTGTTGAGCAGGGCGAAGCAGCCGGTGCCGTAGGTCGACTTCATCATGCCGGGGCGGAAGCAGACCTGGCCGACGGTGGCGGCCTGCTGATCGCCGGCGATCCCGAGCACGCGGATGCGGCTGCCGAATATGTCCGGCATGGTGGTGCCGAAGTCCGCCGCCGAGTCCATCACGCGCGGCATCAGCGAGGCCGGGATGTTGAACAGCCGCAGCAGGCCGGCGTCCCATTGCCCCACGTGGATATCGTAGAGCAGCGTGCGGGCCGCATTGGTCGCATCGGTGGCGTGCTCGCGGCCGCCGGTCAACCGCCACAGCAGGTAGCTGTCGACGGTGCCGAAGGCGAGCTTGCCGGCGTTGGCCGCGTTACGCGCGCCCGGTACGTGGTCGAGCAGCCAGGCGATCTTGGTGGCGGAGAAATACGGATCAAGCAGCAGGCCGGTCTTGGCCTGGATCGCGGGTTCATGCCCTTCGCGCCGAAGGTCCGCGCACAGGTCGGCGGTGCGCCGATCCTGCCAGACGATGGCGTTATGGATCGGCCGGCCGCTGCTGCGGTCCCACAGGATGGTGGTCTCGCGCTGGTTGGCAATGCCGATGCCGGCGATCTGGCGGGCCGCGATGCCGGCTTTCTTCATCGCCGCCCACACGGTCTGCACCACCGACTGCCAGATCTCCTCCGGGTCGTGCTCCACCTGCCCGGGGCTCGGATAGATCTGCCGGAACTCGCGCTGGTCCATGGCGACCGGCGACAGGCTCGCGTCGAACACGATCGCCCGCGTCGAGGTGGTGCCTTGATCGATCGCGACCAGATAGCCCGCCATCCGCCCCCTCACTCCGCTGCTTGCCGGGCCGTCTGCCGCCGCATGAAGTCGCCGAGCGCCGCGACGTCGGCTGGCCCGAGGTGCAGGCCGAGCTTGCTGCGCCGCCATAGCACGTCCTCGGGCTGCGCCGCCCATTCGTGCCGCATCAGGTAGCGGACTTCCGATGCGTACAGAATGCCGCCGATTGCGGCGTCCGCAGAGGCGTCCGCCAGCACCCGGTCGATGCGGGTGCCGTAGGCGCGCACCAGCCGGTTGGCCTGCGTGGCGTCGAGGAAGCGCCAGCGCGCCCGCGCCTGCGCGACCAGCGCCGGCACGCCGTCATGGGCGAAATCCCCGCCCGGCAGCGGCACGTCCCTGGTCCACGCCGGCGCGGCCGACAGGAACGGCGAAAGCTTCGCCAGCGCGGCTTCGGCGAGCCGCCGGTAGGTGGTGATCTTGCCGCCGTAGACGGTCAGCCGCGGCGCCTCGCCACGGGATGCGTCGAGCGCCAGCACGTAGTCGCGCGTTGCGTCCTTCGCCTTCGAGGCGCCGTCGTCGTAGAGCGGCCGCACGCCGGCGAAGCTCCACACCACGCGATCCGGCGTCAGCGGCTCGCGCATGTAGTCGGAGGCGACGCCGCAGAGATACGCGATCTCCTCCGCCGTGATGGCGGCGGTTGCCGGATCGCCCTGGAAGTCGAGATCGGTGGTGCCGATCAGCGTGAACTCCTGCTCGTACGGAATGGCGAACACCACGCGGCCGTCGCCGCTCTGGAACGTATAGGCGTGATCGTGCTCGAACAGCCGCGGCACCACGATATGGCTGCCCTTGACGAGCCGCACCGGAGCGTCGGTGGGCTGTCCGAGCACGGCGTCGTTCACCCGCGCGACCCAAGGACCGGCGGCGTTGACGAGCACGCGCGCGCTCACCACCTCGCGCGCCCCGCCGCTCTCGATGGTGACGCGCCAGTGGTCGGCGCGGCGCTCGGCGCCGATGCAGCGCGTGCGGGTGCGGATGGTGGCGCCGCGCTCCGCCGCATCGAGCGCGTTGAGCACGACCAGGCGCGCGTCGTCGACCCAGCAGTCCGAATAGTCGAAGCCCTTGCGGTAGCGCGGCTGCAGCGCCTGGCCGGCCGGATCGCGGGCGAGATCGAGCTTGCGGGACGCCGGCAGTAAAGTGCGGCCGCCAAGATGGTCGTAGAGAAACAGCCCGAGTCGCAGCATCCAGGCCGGCCGCAGCGCGGCGTGGTGCGGCAATACGAACCGCATCGGCCGGATCAGGTGCGGCGCCATCCGCCACAGCACCTCGCGCTCGATCAGCGATTCGCGCACCAGCCGCAGCTCGCCGTGCTCGAGATAGCGCAAGCCGCCATGGATCAGCTTGGTCGAGGCCGACGAGGTGCCGCAGGCGAGATCGCTCTGCTCGACCAACAGCACGCGCAGGCCGCGTCCGGCGGCATCGCGCGCGATCCCGGCGCCGTTGATGCCGCCGCCGATCAGGAGGAGATCGAAATCGGCCATGCCGCTCCGCTTCCGCTTGCACGAGCATTGCCTGCGAATCCGGCAGCGCTCAAGGGCAGGCCTGCTCGCGCCAACGGGGGTGCGCCCCTCTCCCACCGGGGGGGAGAGGGTTTTGCACTGCCGCTTGCGCTAGGAGGCGGTGGCCGCGGCGGGTTCGCGGGCGGGGCTGCGCGCGAGCCTGGTGACGGCGCTGGAAGCCACCACCAGGCGCTGCTCGGCGAAGGCCTCGTGGTTCCGCTCGATGTCCTCGAGGTCGTACTGGTAGTTCACCATCAGGCCGTGGGACTGCTGCATCGCCTTGGTGGAGGTGTCGGCCAGGAAGTTCAGCCGTTCCAGCCGCGCCCCGTTGCCGAGATGGAAGCGCGCGACCGGATCGACCGGGCCGCCGCGGCGATTGCGCGCATGCACGAAATACCATGCGGCGGCGCGCATGAGCGGCTCGCGCACCTGCTCGACCAGGGGCGGCGACAACCACCAGCCGTCGGTATCAAGCGCCGCCAGCACCGTGCGGTCGGCGGTCGACAGCGCCGGCGACGTCTCCGCCTGGCGCTCGCGCCGCAGCCAGCTGCCGAAGCCCGGCACCGGCGACAGCGTCACGAAGGTGGAGAGCCGCGAGACCTCGCGGCTGATCTCCTCCACCACCTGCTTGATCAGGAAATTGCCGAACGAAACGCCGGTGAGGCCGCGCTGGCAGTTGGAGATCGAGTAGAACACCGCCGTGGTGGCGCGCTCCGGATCGACGCCGTCGCGGCGCATCGCCAGGATCGGCTCGATCGAGCCGGGAATCTCGCGCGTGATCGCCACTTCCACGAAGATCAGCGGATCGTCGAACAGCGCCGGATGGAAGAATGCGAAACAGCGCCGGTCGGGCGGATCGATGCGGCGGCGCAGATCGTCCCAGTCGCGGATCTCGTGCACCGCCTCGTAGCGGATGATCTTCTCCAGGATGTTGGCCGGCGTCGACCAGTCGATCCGCCGCAGCACCAGGAAGCCGCGGTTGAACCACGACGAGAACAGGTGGACGAAGGCGGTATCGACCGCCGCCAGGTCGTCGCGGTGGTCCATCGCGTCGAGCAGGTGCTCGCGCATGCGCACCAGTCCGGCGGTGCCGTTGGGCGCGAGGTTGAGCCGGCGCAGCAGCTCCATGCGGCGCGGCTCGGAGGCGAGGTGCAGCTCGGCGGCGGTGCGCTCGCACGGGTCGGCTCGCCAGTCCGCCACGGCGGCGTCGAGCCGCTCCGGGTCGACGCCGAACCGTTGCGCCAGCGCCTCGAAGAAGGCGGTGCGCGGCCCGCGCGTCAGCTCGCCGTAGCGCACGAGGATCTCGCGCGCGAGCGCGACGCCGGATGCCTCGCCACGACCGGTGAGCAGCTCGTCGCACAGCTCCACGAAGCTTTCGGAGCGCTCGGCGGCGTCGCCGCGGCGGTCGCGGGCGCGGTCGAGGAGGGCGCGGCCGCGGTCGGAAATCGACTGCAGCATTTCGCTGAAGAAGGATGCGTTCATCGAAGAGGCGGCTCTCTCGTGGCTCGAGCCCGCAGTCGTGCGCGGCTTAATTCCCCGGCGCGGCGGCGGGATGGAACGCCAATTCGCCGCGCCTGTCAAAAGACGAAATCGTGACGCGGCGGTGGACAAGATCGCGCACCCGGGCCAGAGGAATGCGGTACGCGAACGGCCGGCCCGGGCGCCAGGTTCCAACGCTTTTGCAGGAGACAGTTGAATGGCAGGTCCGCTGACCGGTGTGCGTGTTCTCGAACTCGCCCGCATCCTCGCCGGACCCTGGGCCGGGCAGATTCTGGCCGATCTCGGTGCCGACGTGATCAAGGTGGAGCGCGCGGGCGCCGGCGACGACACGCGCGGCTGGGGCCCGCCATTCATTCCGGGTGCCGAGGGCGTGCATCTCGGCGCCGCCTATTTCCACGCCACCAACCGCGGCAAGCGTTCGATCGAGGTGGATTTCGACAGCGAGGAGGGCCGCGAGACCGTGCGCAAGCTGGCGGCGCGCTCCGACATCCTGATCGAGAACTTCAAGGTCGGCGGGCTGAAGAAGTTCGGCCTCGATTACGCATCCCTGGCGCCGCTCAATCCGCGGCTGATCTACTGCTCGGTGACCGGCTTCGGCCAGGATGGGCCCTATGCGCCGCGCGCCGGCTACGACCTGATGGCGCAGGGGATGGGCGGCATCATGGGGCTGACCGGGTTCGCCGCGGGCGAGCCGACCCGGGTCGGCATCCCGGTCGCCGACATCTTCACCGGCGTCTATTCCGCCGTCGGCGTGCTGGCGGCGCTGGCCGAGCGCGAGCGCACCGGCAAGGGCTGCCTGGTCGACACCGCGCTGCTCGACAGCCAGGTCGGCGTCCTGGCCAACCAGGCGCTGAACTACCTCGCCTCCGGCGAGGTGCCGCAGCGGATCGGCAACTCGCACCCCAACGTGGTGCCGTACCAGGTGTTCGCGGCGGCGGACGGGCACGTCATCATCGCGGTCGGCAACGACCGCCAGTTCGCCAAGCTGTGCGCCGCGCTGGGCGAGCCGGCGATCGCCGAGGACCCGCTGTTCCGCACCAACTCGGACCGGCTCGGCAACCGCGCCGCGCTGATCGCGCGGCTCTCCGCGCTCACCGGCACGTTCGAGCGCGACGCCCTGCTGGCCAGACTCGAAGCCGTGCAGGTGCCGTCAGGCCCGATCAACACGCTCGATCAGGTTTTTTCCGACCCGCAGGTGAACCACCGCGGCATGAAGCTCGATCTGCCGAGCGAGGCGGCGAGCGGCGGCACCATTCCGGGCGTGCGCACGCCCATCATGATCGACGGTAAGCCGATGGCCTCGCCGCGCCCGTCGCCCCGGCTCGGCGAGCACACGGCCGAGATCCTGCGCGAGATCGGCGAGGGCTGATCCGGCCATCCACGTCTTTCTGACAGAGCCAAAGTAAGGCGTGGATGCCCGCGACCGGCGCGGGCATGACGGCGGTTTCGATGGATGCGCGGGTCAAGTCCGGCGGGTGGACTCAATCGGCCTTCACGCCGGCTTCCTTGGCGACCTTGCCCCAACGGGCGATCTCTTCCTTGATGAAGCTCGCGAACTCGGGGCCGGCCAGGGTCTGCACCTCCGAGCCGTTGCGCGCCCAGGCTTCTTTTATCGCCGGCACCTGCAGAGCCGCGGTCACTTCCTTCTGCATGCGCTCGACGATCTCGGGCGGGGTGCCCTTCGGCGCCCACAGGCCATACCAGGTGGAGACCTCGTAGCCCGGCAGGCCGGCTTCCGCCGATGTCGGGACGTCCGGAATGGCCGGCGAGCGCTTGGTGGCCGCTACCGCCAGCGCGCGCAATTGCCCGCTGTTGATCTGCGTCGCGGACGAGCCGAGGCCATCGAATGCCATGTCGACATGGCCGGCGACCAGATCCTGCATCGCCGGTCCGGCGCCGCGGTAGGGCACGTGCAGGATGCGGCTCTTGGTCTGGATCTTGAACAGCTCGCCGGCGAGGTGATGGGTCGTGCCGTTGCCGGCCGACGCATAGTTGAGCTTGTCCGGATTGGCGTGGGCGAACTGGATCAACTCCTTCAGCGACTGCGCCGCCACCTTGGTGGGGTGTACCACCACCACCTGCGGCGGGCGGGCCAGCAGGGCGATCGGCACGAGGTCCTTCTCGATGTCGTAGTCGAGCTTCGGATAGATCGCCGGGGCGATCGTGTGATGCGCCGCGCCGACGAAGAACGTGTAGCCGTCCGGCGCCGCCCGCGACGCCACCGAGGCGCCGACCGTGCCGCCGGCGCCGGCGCGGTTCTCGATCAGCACGCGGGTGCCGAGCTGGCCGTCGAGCTGCGCCGCCAGCGGGCGCGCGAAGGCGTCGGTGCCGCCGCCGGCCGCGAACGGCACGATGAACATGATCGGCTTGGTCGGCCAGGATTGCGCCTGCGCGGCGCCCGCCATGACCGCCAGCGCGCCCGCGGCAGCCAGAATTTTCGATGCAACGTACCTCATCACGTGTCCTTACCCGGTGCTGTGCCGTTGTCGGCACGGCTTGGCCGCAATGATTACGGGAAGCGTCGGGGAGCATTCTCGCTCCGCTCCGGCGCCGTGTGCGGGCACAAAATGGTCCCGTCCGCACCGACAGGAACTCAGTCGGCGCAGGATGTCAAAACGGCTCTACACAAGAATGCGTGAAGTGGCCGCCAATGTCAGTCGAACACCTCGCGGTTGACGGCGTTTTCCTTGATCGGCTCGCCGTCGAGCACGCTGAGGATATTGCGCACCGCCGCCATCCCCATGCGATCCATCGACTCCCGGGTCACGCCGGCCATGTGCGGCGCCACGATCACGTTGGAGAGCTTCAGCAGCGGATGGTCGAGCGGCGCCGGCTCGCGCTCGAACACGTCGATGCCGGCGCCGGCGATCTTCTCGGCCGCCAGAGCATCGGTCAGCGCCTGTTCGTTGACGATGCCGCCGCGCGCGGTATTGACGATGTAGGCCGACGGCTTCATCAGCCCAAGCCTGCGCGCGTCGAACATGTTGGCGGTCTCGGTATTCTTCGGGCAGTGCACCGTGATGAAGTCGGCTTCCGCGATGGCGTGGTCGAGGTTGCGCACCGGCTCGCAGCCGAGCGCCTCGATCGCGGAGACCGGCACGTAAGGGTCGTAGACCAGCACGCGCATCTCGAAGGCGAGGCAGCGCTTCGCCATGCGGGTGCCGATGCGGCCGAAGCCGACGATCAGCACGGTCTTTTCCAAGAGATCGACCGGCAGCGTGGTGAGCTGGTCGCGCCAGGTGCCGGAGCGCACGCCGGCATCGTGCTGGGCATTGCGCTTGGCGAGCGCGAACATCAGCGAGAACGCCTGCTCGGCGACCGACGGAGAATTGGCGGTGCCGACCGTCATCAGCGGGACGCGCTTGGCGGTGAGCGCCGGAACGTCCACCGTATCGAAGCCGACGCCGATGCGGGCGACCACGCGCATGCGCGGCGCCACGTCCAGCTCCGGCGCGCCGAACAGCGTCAGCGAGAGCGCGATTCCGTCGATGTCCTGCAGCAACGCCCGGAACTCTGCCGTCGGCATGTTCGGCTCGTACGGCATCGCTTCCACGTCGTCGCGCTCCTTGAGCACGTCCCAGCCGGCTTGCGCGAGCGTACGGGGAAGCAGCAGGCGTTTCCTGTTCACAGCCATCAATCAAGCCCCTTTTGGTTGCGGCCGCATTTGTCCCCGCCGCGGCGGCAAGTTGCAATAGCTGTTTGTGCCGCCGCGCCGGCGTGGCATGTTGTTGGCGAAGAAAATTAATCGGGAGGGCGCGGGCGTGCGGGAAAACAAGGTGAAGACGATCTGGGCGCAGGGCGGCGCGGTGGTGAATGGCTGGCTCGGCATCCCGAGCTCGGTGTCGGCCGAGAACATGGCGCATGCCGGCTGGGATTCGCTGGTGATCGACATGCAGCACGGGCTGGTCGACTACACCAGCGCGGTACCGATGCTGCAGGCGATCTCCACCACCGCCACCGTGCCGATGGCGCGGGTGCCGTGGAACCTGCCGGACCTGATGATGAAGATCCTCGACGCCGGCGCCTACGGCATCGTTTGTCCGATGATCAACACGCGCGCCGAATGCGAGGAGTTCGTCTCCAACTGCCGCTATGCGCCGAAGGGCCGCCGCAGCTTCGGGCCGACCCGCGCGCTCTGGTACGCCGGCGCCGACTACGCCCAGCATGCCAACGACACGCTGATCACCATGGCGATGATCGAGACCGCGCAGGCGATGGAGAACCTCGACGAGATCCTGACCACGCCCGGGCTCGACGCGATCTATGTCGGCCCGGCCGACCTCGGCCTCTCGCTGGTCGGGATACCGTCCGCCGACCCGACTCATGAGACGGTGGTGAAGGCGATCAAGACCATCGTGGACGCCTGCAAGCGTCACAAGGTAGTGGCCGGCATCCATTGCTTCGCGCCGGCCTATGCCAAGGCCCGCATCGCCGACGGCTACCAGTTCGTCACGCTGGCGAGCGACAACGCGCTGCTCGCCAACATGGCGAAGCAGACGGTGGCGCAGATGCGCGAGGGTGCCGGCCCCGGCGGCGCCAAGTCGGTGTATTGAGCGGCGGCGGATTGCGACCGTCGCTGCGAGGAACGTCAGCGACTTCGTAGGGCGGATTAGCGAAGCGTAATCCGCCGACACGGCGTGTCGTCGGGTGGTGGGTCACGGCTTCGCCTGCCCACCTTACGCACCTCACCTCACCGCGCCAGCCATCCCCCATCCACCGTCAGGATGGTGCCGTGGCAGTAGTCGGCGGCGCGCGAGCAAAGAAACACCGCGGCGCCGCCGATGTCCTCCGCCGTGCCCCAGCGGCCGGCCGGAATGCGCGAAAGGATCGCGGCATTGCGGTCGGGATCTTCGCGGATCGCCTGCGTATTGTTGGTGACGCAATAGCCGGGCGCGATCGCGTTGACGTTGATGCCTTTCGCCGCCCACTCGTTGGCGAGCAGCCGCGTGATGCCGGCGACCCCGCCCTTGCTCGCCGTGTAGGACGGCACCCGGATGCCGCCCTGGAACGACAGCACCGAGGCGATGTTGACGATCTTGCCGCCGCGCCCCTGCGCCAGCACGCGGCGCGCGAACGCCTGCGACAGGAAGAACATCGCTTTGAGATTGACGTTGAGGACGTCGTCCCAGTCCTTCTCGCTGAACTCGAGCGGGTCGCCGCGGCGGATCAGCCCGGCATTGTTGATGAGGATGTCGGCGCTGCCGCTCCAGGCGGCGGCTTCGTCGACGATGCGCGTCGCCGGCTCGATGCTAGAGAGGTCGGCGGCGATCGGGTGAAACGCGCCGCCGGCCGCCGCGATCATCTCGGCAGTCTCGCTGAGCGAAGAACGGCCGACACCCGCGACCTTGGCGCCTGCGGCCGCGAGCGCGACCGCGATGCCTTGGCCGAGGCCTGTATTGGCACCGGTGACGATGGCGGTCTTACCGGAAAGGTCGAACGGATTGCTCATGATGCATCCTTGGCGGGACGCGCATCATGGGCGATTTGGCGCTTCGACTAAAGCGGCGGGACGTTGCTGCGACGGCTAGCGTGCAACCGGATGCAAATGGTCGCCGTGATGCACGTCGTCGTCCTCGGACTCCTCCTCCGGGAGCAGCAGACCGTAGACGGTTCCCAGGATGACGCCGTACAGCAGATGCACGCACAGCATCACGGCCGGCGTACCCCAGCCGAGCGACCAGCCAAACAGTCCGGCCTGGGTCAACGGCATGACGGCGACCATCACGAACAGCCAGGCGCCGGCGCCGAAGATGATGCCGCGCAGCCAGGACGGTCCACGCAGAAGCGGATGAATGGACGCAAACGCGGCGCCCCACACGAAGCTGCCGACGAAGAAGTGCAGCAGCCAGCCGAAGGTCGGAGGCAGGACGTCGGCCGTGCGCGCCACCGTCGCCATCGGGTCCAAAATTGCCGAGAGGGTGAGCGTGGCGATAAAGCCCGCGATGATTCCCCTGCCGATGGTATCCATGCTGCACCTGTTCCTGATGGTCGCAACGCAGCGCAACATCAGCGGGTTCCGGCTCGCCACCAGTTCTGGGCGGCTCTTCAATAATAACCCGCAACATCTACAAAGGGGAGGCAAGAAGCATTCGCGTAATGCACAGCAGCCATCGGGCTGCAGCAGGACGGAAATCTAAGTTCCTGCTGGCGGCTGACATATCTGGCGGCCGGAAATGCGCGCAAGTGCATCTTCCAACATCCGAATCGCGTTTGAATGCTGCCGCGAGCAGTGGCTCGGAGGTGCGTGGGTGTTCCGCCGCCGTCACAATTCCGGCCCCGCGACAATGCTGCCATGCGCGCGGATGCCGCACGCGGTTGGTCACACGCCCGGCCGGTCAGAACCCGTCATG